>JABINZ010000065.1 GCA_018698135.1 Bacteroidota bacterium | reverse complement strand
GATGATATTTTTGTAACAAACACTGAATATATTAAACGTGGTATTGCTGAAAAAGCTGCGAACTCAGTTTTGATTAAATTAAACCAAATAGGCACGGTCACTGAAACAATTGATGCCATACGCATGTGTAGAGAAGCTGGTTGGCGGTATTTTCTGTCTCATCGCTCGGGTGAAACTGAAGATACTTTTTTAGCTGATTTTGCGGTAGCTATGGATGGCGGTCATATAAAAACCGGATCAGTCAGTCGTAGTGAAAGAATCGCCAAATATAATCGCCTATTGGAAATTGAAAAAGAGTTGGGGAATCAGGCCCTTTATTACTGGTAACACTCTTGGCTTTATTGGTTTTTCAATACAATCGTTCATACATAACACCCTAATTTTTGAAATAGATACCTCAAAACCGTCTGTGGTATTTATTTCAATGCTTTCTTTCCTCTGCGCATCTTTTTTATTCCTGATCTTTAATAAATTGTTTTAGCAATACATCCACACTAGAAAAAACCAGCAATGGTTTGTTCCTCACTTTCGGCATATAGCTTTATTGTTAATATCAATAGCTTAAAAAGTTATTCTGCTCACTTGCTAGTTATTATCTGTCAATTTTAATATTCATTTTGTGTTGATTGCAATCGGTTCTGCCAAACAGGAATAAAATTTGCTTTTAACTATGATAACCATCATCCCATTTTCCATAACTTTGATATGTAAAGACAATGAAGACGATATTTCTTATTATTTTTTTCTGTATTGTTTTATCGCCACAGCTATTCGCACAAATCTCAACACCTTCTTTGGATACAACAAAAAAATCGGATTTGGCAGCGGCGGCCAGCTGGCGATTTCACTCATCATTGGCGATAGGATACAGGAGTGGTTCCGGTAAAATTAAAAGCAGTGATACCACCGTTGCTGAGTTCGACCAAACGTATACAGAAGCAATATTAGCCCATCAATTGAACGGTCTTACTTTCGAATATGGTGTAAATCCTGAATTCAAAAGAAACACTGAAATTATTGTTTCCAGCGAAAAGCAGGTCACAGAAACTGAACAAACTCAATTTAATCTGGCTTACCGGGTTAATCAAAATATTTCCATTGGTGCCAGTTCGCGAACCTGGAAATTTGATGATAATACAGATACTGCTTCGGCTGGTTTGAAAAATGAAACAGGTATTGGTGAAGAAAGTGGCATCGGCATGGGACTTTCGCTACGTTTACTGGATATTATTTTTATAGCATTCGGTGTAGAAGATTTAGAACAGCAGGTAGATGGTTATCAAGATAATGAATGGCAGGATCAATATCAGGGAATTAGTATTCTAACAGATGGTGGCATTCGTTTAGAATGGTCTAAAATTGAATCACCGGAATCGGAAAAAACAGGTGCAGTATACCATAATCAGTCTACCGATACAAAAGTAACTGTGGAGTACTTATTAGATGTATGGTTATTAAGTTATCAAACACAAAGTTATGTCATAAAACCCCAAAATGGGGGTAGAGATATTGAGTATAGTTATATCACTTACGGGTTTGGAATGACTGCAGATCAAGGTTTATCATTTAATATATCAATGACAGACGGAACGGAAAGTGAAGAGGAATATGAAATTAAAGTATATCGAATTGGGTTAGCTTATAATTATTAAGAACTGTAAAAAATAGCAATTAAGGAATCAAACGGAGTAAGGTCCTCACTATAAATTTTATGAGCCTTAACTCCGTTTTTTCTTTTGGTGATTGAAACAGTTTTGCATTACATGTATAGTTGGGACCTTTAATAGCAAATAAATTAACACTTAATCTATTTACCGTCGTTTCTGTCACATGGCTAAACAAAAATCAAAAAATAATCAAAATAATCGTCCCCTCAGAAATGTAAAAAGTTCATTTTGGAGCAACTGGTTATTACCTTTCAAAACCATTTATAATGTTTATAAAATTCTGGCCCAATTTTACAGGGAAGCGAAGCAAATTACATTCGATGAAGAACAATTGAAGAACATAAAATTAGCCATACGAAATAAATCCAGTGAGATTTTACTTAATAATATACAGGAGTATGGTGTTAACATTATTTCTCAAAAAACAAAAAGTCAGGCAATCAAGCATTTAAACGAGGAAATGCTAAAACTCGCCTGCACACCCTCAAATGAACAAATTCAATCTAAAATGGAAAAATTGTTAGGGATTATGTTGCAGGGATTTGATCAAACTTCAATTTATAGTACCACCCATGATGAAGTTCAGGATTTCATCAATAATGAAATCAATATTTTTGCCTGTGATCCTCAAAATGATATTGTTTCAAAAAAAATTGCGTTATTGACAAAGAATTTTATCCAGCAACTTACGACAGAAATCATCACCGAAGGTACTAAAGATGAGATTATAAAATATATAAATGAAAAAGGAGTTGAATGGTGTCAAAGTTCAGACAATAATATTGTTCAAAAAAAATCTGAAAATATTTTTCGATCCTTTGTAGCAACATATGAAGACGAAGATATTTCTGATGAAACAAAAAGCCATGTTTTTAATGTTATCAATCAGGTGATTCAAAATATTTCCAAACAGCCTGGCAATATTGATATACAGGAAAAAGCAAACGAATTAACATCAACATTAATCAAACGACAATCCTATGGGGATATTTCTGAAGCAACCATAACAGCCATTATAGCGTTCATTAATCAGGAAGTCGTCCGGGAAACACACAAGGAAAATAATGAAGCGGTTCAAAATCGAGTCGGGACGTTAATGGCACAAGTACTTAATAAACTTGAATCCGGAGATGTTCAAAAAGATATTATTCAAAAAGTCAAAAAACATGTGAATCAAAAAATTCTGGACTATTCCCAAGAGACAGATAATGAAATCATATTTAGCAAAGTTGAAAATCTGTTAAGTGAAACTGTCCATAAATTTGATGCAGCTATCATTAATAAAGACATAACAAAATCAATTGTCGAAAATTTAAATTCAAGAACATCTTCATTATCACAAACAGAAGATAATGAAATAATGAACCATAAAGTAGAAGAACTACTAGTAACTTTTTTAGACCAATGTAATTACAAAGAACATGTTGAAGAGGATTTAATTATTACTATTAAGAAAAACCTGAATCAACTGATCTATAACCTATTACATAGTTCTGATAAAATTGATAAAGAAGCCTATCGTCTTTTTTCCGAAATACTGGAATCAAAAAATAATGCCAATATGGATCCAATTGTACGGATGCAAGTCGAATCAGCTTTATATAAAGTGATTGTTAAAGAACTGGGGATATATGGTAATAGCGATTTAACCAGAAAGGCAGTTGACTTAATCCATGATATCTCCCGCAGACTCCCACATGATTCTAACACCAATGATATCATTATGGATCACAAAGTTAGAACAATTGATTCAATGGATCCCACTAAACAGAAAGCTGATTCAAATGACTAACAGTAAAGCTTTAGAAAAGGCAATTTCATTAAGCATCTCTGAGCATCCCAGATTAAGTGAATTTGACGGATTGGTTTATCCTGTTATTTCAAGACGGGCAGGGGGTTTATCATTGGGCCTT
>JABINZ010000064.1 GCA_018698135.1 Bacteroidota bacterium | reverse complement strand
TGAATTTCCAAAGTTCAGTCTTGGACAGATCTCTTTTTTATTATACCTTTACTTAACATATATTTTTTTACACCAATGATATTAATCTTTATTTTGGTATCATTGGTGTTTTATCAACATTCGACTTTGAACAACTTCATAATGAACATCATACAATGAGCTATCTAATTCCAAATTTTTGTATAAGCGTTCGTCAGCACCCTGTCCAGGAATAAAATAGAGGATTTTCTTTTCTTGAATTGCTTGTGAGAATGAGTTCATGCTGTTCAAAAATAAGAAGACTATGAGGATATATTTAAAACTGATTGACAGATTTCGAATTCCCCCCAACTGTTTTGCATCATTTTCAATCTGACATACTTTGTACATTGAGTGTCTTTGCATGTTTGACGAAGAAGTATCTTGTTTAGTTACAGATACGTTTGAGTCGCTCCTCTGGTTTAAGTTTGCAACTTAAACCACTTGCTGAGGAATGCTTTAAATTAAAAATCCTATTCAATCATAAACTCTCTTTCAATTCAAAAGAATAATTCTCATTTGCAAAATAGAGAGATTTTTGGTTAGCTTTTAGAAGGGATTAAGTCACAGACTTAATCCAGAGCTGATACATTTGAGTCGCTCCTCTGGTTTAAGTTTGTAACTGAAACCGTTTCCATATGAAAGTTTTAACTAAAAAGAATGTTCATTCATTCCAATTCAATAGGATGATTTTCTCCTTGTCAATCTGGTGATCTTTTCGTTGGTTTCTTTTCCTACAGGGATTAAGTCACAGACTTAATCCAGGGCTTGTTCTAATCTGACATACTTTGAACATTGAGTGTCTTTGCCTATTTGACAAAGAACTTGCTTGTAAAGTTACAGACTTATTCCAGAGCGAGGCATTTAATGAATCAATAGCTGTTCAACTGTTATGGAATTGGAATGCTGAATTCTCACCCAATAAAAGCCCTGATCAAAAGAATTTAAGGGAAGTGTAATGGAATTTTGATTAATATCTTCTTTTTTAACAACAAACTCGCCTAAGGCATTGATAATCTTAACAGAAAAAATTAAACTGGAAGACCTTATATACACAATTTCAGTTGCCGGATTCGGATAAATAAAAACCTCATCCAATTCAATTTCATTCATGGAAGATGTTGAACTGTCATATTCAATAACATAGTAAATGGTATTTGCAGAACTTATGTCGTTCCACTCTCCTGCGATCCCAAGTAAGGTTGTTCCTGATGGCCATCCTGCTAATGCAATGGCTGCTCCATCTTGATTTGAGGCATAATCATCTGGTTCTTTAACCGTTCCCTCTGATGTTCCTCCCCAATTATTATACAATCCAGCTACTGCACTTCCTCCACCTGATCCTGCACCGCCTTGACCATTCCAGAAGTTAACACCACTTGCATCATCATCACCATCCCAAAGCCAAGAGCCCTCTGTATTCTTATCGGTAGCTCCTATCCAAATGTATGCAATGCCTCCTCCATCGTTAACTGTTGTATAGTTAGATGATATTCCTGCATTATTCTTTATTGTTCCATAAATCAGATCTTGCTCAACTGAATTATTAATTTCCGCTAAATAACCTCCCCGTTCTACCGCACAGGCTGCTGCTTCTGTCCAGTTTTTTTTCTCTTTTACTATTTCATATTTCTTTGCATTGAAGCTAACTGTGAAGATATTATTCGTGTCAGCACAATTTTGAGATCTGGACGAAAGTTGAAAAAACACCATCAGTATTAGGAATGAAGTTATCGTTTTCATAACAGGATTTATGATTGGTTTATACAAATATAAAATGGAATTTAAATTAATACCTAATTGTCTGAAAACAATTCCACGATTTTAAAGCAATACAAAATCATAATATTATTATATACTAATATCACTATAGCCATGATATATGTCAGTCAGAAATCAAGCACTTAATTGCTTAAATCAGGTATATTTGACATTAGCATTTATTAAATCATTATAACATGAAACTTCCAAAATATTACTACAACTGGTTATCAATCGTAGGAACCTTAATTGCTTTCTTCTTTTTTATTCTGATTATTTTATTATTTGTTTTATCGATCATTTTTAATTTAGGAGCAAGTTATGTTGGCTTGCTACTTTATATCGTATTGCCGGGACTGATGATTATTGGTCTGCTCCTTATCCCAATAGGTATGTTTACTAAAATGCGTAGAGATAAACGAGGCGAAAAAACAGATGTTAAAAGATTACCCTATGTTGACTTAAATATTAGCCGTCACAGAAATGCTTTTATAATCGTATCGTTGTTTACCATCATTCTATTATTTGCCACATCCATAGGAAGTTATGAAGCTTTTCACTATTCTGAATCGGTGGAGTTCTGTGGCACACTTTGTCACAAAGTAATGGAACCTGAATATGTAGCTTACCAAAATTCACCTCATGCGCGTGTAAAGTGTGTTGAGTGCCATGTTGGAGAAGGTACTGACTGGTATGTTCGGTCAAAACTTTCAGGGCTTTATCAGGTATATTCAGTGTTAGCTAAAAAGTATCCAAAGCCAATTTCGACACCTTTGCACAATTTACGACCAGCAAGGGAAACATGTGAAAAATGTCATTGGCCCGAAAAATTCTATGCCCGAAAAATGAGGATTCAAAAGAACTTTCTAGCAGATAATAACAATTCAGAATGGGATATTATTTTACAAATGAAAACAGGTCCAACACATTCGGCTCTTGGTTTAGAAGAAGGTATTCACTGGCATATTAATCCAGATGTAAAGATTGAATATGTTTATGATGATGAAGATAAGGAAAACATTATATGGGTAAAATATACAAATACAAAAACGGGCAAATACAATATTTACAAAAACAC
>JABINZ010000063.1 GCA_018698135.1 Bacteroidota bacterium | reverse complement strand
TGAATTTCCAAAGTTCAGTCTTGGACAGATCTCTTTTTTATTATACCTTTACTTAACATATATTTTTTTACACCAATGATATTAATCTTTATTTTGGTATCATTGGTGTTTTATCAACATTCGACTTTGAACAACTTCATATTGTAAATGATGATTTTGTAGTTTTTCTGTTGTAATTTGAGTAATATTATTGTTTAGTAATAAATGAAATATTAGATCCCTTTTATTCTAAGCGATACATTGACATGTGTATCACAAAAATAGCACGAATAACTGATTAAGGGTGAAATATATAGACTGACTTTTTACGGTTTAGATTTCTATTATTTCTTACTTTCGAGTCACTGAAGAAATCATGCGTTGAAATAGATAGTAAGGCTTATGCTGAATATTAATTGTTATAAAAAAAGTGATGTTGATTGGATTGGTGAAATTAATGTTGATGATCTGAGGAATAATCTAACTGTTATATTGCTTGCTAATAATAGTGAAATGAATAACTTACTGGATAAAACTTCACTATTAAACACATATGAATCTTCAAGATTTCATGCTTTTTTCAGGCAATCAGATAAACTTAATTTTCTTCTTTCAAGGATAATCCTAAAGTCAATTATCAGTCGCCTATGTCAGGTTGAATTAAGTGATATATTGATTAGTCAGGAAGAAAATGTTAAACCCAAAATTTTGTATCCCAGTACCAATCTCAATTTTAGCTTATCCCATGCCAAAGATTATGTGCTTGTTGGTTTTAGTTTGCAATCGCAAATTGGAGTTGATATTGAGTTTGTAAGACCTTCAAACAAAATAGAATTAATTGCAGCAAACTATTTTTCAGCACAAGAACAGGAAAACATTAAGGGAGATTTGCATCCTGAAAAAGTGTTTTTTGACTATTGGACTCGAAAAGAATCTGCTGTTAAGCTAATTGGGTTAGGACTTCTTGAGCAAATCCGTTCATTCGAAGTTTGCAATGAGGTTAATAATAATGAAATACCGATTGAAATTGACTTTCAACATATTTTTCTCAATTCTTTTACAATCAATGATTATCAAGGATGTATTGCCCTGTCTGAACAAACTGAAGGAATAAAGTTCATTCAACTTACTGAAGAAATTCTAAAATCCTGGCTTCCCTAATAACCTAAACATATTTTTTTTATAGGCTTCAACACCTGGCTGATCGAATGGATTAACGCCCAAAATATAGGCACTAACACCACAAGCCATTTCAAAGAAATAAATTAATTGACCAAGCACCTCTTCTGTAATTTCAGGCAATTCAATTTTTAAAACAGGAACATTTCCTGAATAATGAGCCTGTATTGTCGCTTCTTCTGCAATAAGGTTTATCTCGTGTAGTCTCTTGCCTTTTAGGTAATTCAAACCGTCAATATTCTCTGTGGAATCAGGTACAGTTAACTCTTTATTAATTTTACTAACACTTAAAACAGTTTCAAAGAGTATTCTTTGTCCATCTTGAATATACTGACCCAGCGAATGTAAATCTGTTGAAAAAATAGAACCTGCCGTGAAAATTCCTTTGCCATCTTTTCCTTCACTTTCACCAAACAATTGTTTCCACCATTCAATCAGGTAAAAAAGTTTTGGATTGAAAGAGGTCATTAGTTCAATATTAAAGCCTTTTTGAAGCAGTATATTGCGTAGTGCTGCATAGTGAAGAACAGGATTTGATACATGGTCTTTGTTTTCATGAAATTCGATATTTGCACCTTTTGCTCCCTCAATTAACTCATTTATGGAAAAGCCTGCAAATGCAATTGGTAACAATCCTACTGGCGATAATACCGAATATCTGCCTCCAATATCGTCTGCTATTTCAAATGTTTTATATTCTTCATTAGTTGAAAGCTGCTTAAGCGCACCTTTAGATATATCAGTAATGGCAACTATCCTTTTTCTTGCTTCTTTGAGTCCATATTTGCCTTCAATATGATTTTTCAATAAGCGAAAAGCAATGGCTGGTTCTGTGGTTGTCCCAGATTTTGAAATAACTGCAATACTATAATCAACATTGTCTAATTGCTCAATTAATTCAGCATGATATTCCTCACTAATTTGATGTCCTGCATAAATAATCCGATGCGATTTTGCTTCTTCAAAAGAAGGTGATAGAGCCTCAATAACTGCACGTGCACCTAAATATGAACCACCAATACCAATGACTACCAGAACAGATGATTGTTTTCTCAAGTACTCAGCAGTAACTTCAATATCACTGATAACATCTTGATTTAAAGATAATGGTAAATCAAGCCATCCCAGAAATTCATTTCCCTTACCCGTTTTATTACATAAATCCTGATGAGCATGAATAACTTTTTCTTTTAAAGATGCTAATTCTTCATCTGAAATGAAGTTTTTAATATAGGTTGAGTTTAGTGTAATCTGAGTCATGCGATTATATTAAAAAAGGGCAGTTCAAATTAAATAAAACTGCCCTTAAATCTATTTATTTAGTTATAATCCAAAAATACTCTCTGAAATTGGATGTATTTCCCATTTGATTTCTGAAAAGTTAAAATCAACTTTTTTCCAGTTTGGATGTCCTTTATCTTGCAGTTTGCCAATATTAGACTGGATTTCGCGAATAAGTTTGGTAATGAAGTTGTTCAAAGTTGACGCAATAAAATTACTGTAAAAGCCAATAGATGCAATGCTTTCCAATGAGTTTTGTTTGTTTCAAAACGTACCAGAATTGCCTTGTAAGCATCCAACCAAGCATTTGTCCTTTCTATAAC
>JABINZ010000062.1 GCA_018698135.1 Bacteroidota bacterium | reverse complement strand
TCCTATAACGAAAGACACGAACAAGCCAACTGGGTAATGTATGTTTTAACAAAAGAAGAACTCCTAGGAACAGAAAAACGTAAAGATAATTTCAGAACTGATCCTGAAATACTTACTGGCTCAGCAAGTTTGAAAGACTATAAAAGTAGTGGATACGATAGGGGACATCTTGCACCAGCAGCTGATATGAAATGGTCAAAGGAAGTGATGAGTGAGTCCTTTTTCATGAGTAATATGAGCCCACAAAAACCTTATTTTAATCGAGGTGTTTGGAAAAAACTAGAAGAGCATGTCCGAAAATTAGTTTTGCAAAATGATAGTATTCTGGTAATCACAGGTCCGGTGTTTAAAGACAATATTGAAATCATTGGCGAAAATGAAGTAACTGTTCCGGGCTATTACTTTAAAGTATTAGTTGACTTAACCTGGCCAGATAATAAGGCTATCGCATATTTACTAAAAAATGAAAAAAGTAGTGAAAATTTGACCACATTTGAAATTACAATTGATAGTTTAGAAATATTCAGCAATTATGACTTTTTTTATGCAAGTCCCATGGCCAACAAATTGGAAGATATTGCAGATTTACTTCTTATTGAATAGACTAGAGAAATAAAGATAAAACATCTTCGTTCGGAAGCATACAAGTCTTCCGTTTTCCAAACCATTTGTATCGGTTTTTAGCTATATAGTCATATAATAAATCTCTTACTACTTTGGGGATAATCAGAAATATCTTAGCTAGTTTCCAAATGCCGCCAATAAGAACGCAAATTTGAATAATGGCATCAGACTTATCTCTGTAGCTATTGTTTTCTATTAAAACAATTGAATAAAGCTGATTTTTAGTTAAACCACATTCAGATAACAAAGAAATACCAGCTTTCGATTGAATTGAAGCAAAACGAAAGCTGGTTTTATTATCCTTTTTTATGATCCATTGTACAGAGGAATTGCACAAATTGCATATTCCATCAAACAATATGATTGGGTTTTCTATTTTTCTATATTGATCTTGCATGTATGTTCCATAGCTCCGTTGATTATATGGACAAAATATAGACCATTACTGATATCTACGAGTTCAATTTTAACGTCATTCCTTCCGTCCATATTAAATGAATTAGAATATACTTCAGTACCTAGAACGGAAACTATTTTTATTTCAATTTTAGCATTTATTTGATTATCAAATCGAATGAAAAATTCTCCAGTATTGGGATTTGGGTAAAGTAATATGCTATTTTCAGGATTATATTCCTTCAAACTACTGAATTTGTCGACATTGATATAGCGCGTTTGTTGAACAGCTTTATTGCCTGCCTGGTCTTCTGCATTATAATAGATACTATAAAATCCTAAATTATGATTCAAGAGATAATCCGTGAAATAATCACCACTACGAATAACGGTTATATTCTGATCATAATTATCAGTGACGGAAAACGAATCAGCTAGCAATTCTTTTGGGCTTGCCAGATTTTCAATGGAATTGCCATGAAGAACAATAACAGGTGATTCATTATCTTCAACACATATTACTAATTGAAAAACTGCTTTGTTTGACGAATTATCTGTGGCTTCATAAATCCATGTATAACATCCTGTAATATCTGCAACACCATTCTCTCCAAATGCGGTAATGTAGCTACCCAGTAGATTCTTATTTATGCCAGTAAAATAATTATCTGTTACCGTTAATGCGGGGCTGTAAAAGCTTGCAAAAACATCAATATAAACTGTGTCACCATTCTGGTATAAACTGGATTTAATCACAGGGCTTTCATTATCAATAACATGAACCAATCGTGTTAGTATTCCTGAAAAATTACCAGAAGGATCTGTACTTGAGTAATACAATGTATAATCACCAATTGTGTCGGTTTCAACTTTGCCTACAATCACAGGATTTAATCCTGAATAATAATTGTCGCTTACGCTAGCTCCAGGATCATTCCAGATAGAATAAACCATAATTGAAGTGTCCACATATCCATTTAACGATATGGATGGAGGAGTTAGATCAACTACGCGTACTTCTCTGATAACGGTATCTTTTTGTCCTATATAAGATTCCAGAAAATGATATAGGCTATATGAGCCTACAATTGAGGTATTAACACTTCCTGCTGTAGTTACACTCTTGATTATAGTGCAATTTTGATTTGTTAAATAACCTGGATCGGTATAAGTATTAAATACTTCAATCGAATCAATCGCATTTCCTGTAAGGAAAAACTCCTTTGTAATATCTAACAAGGGGACTACAAATAGTGTTCTAGTGACATCTAAAACAAATCCTGTTGAATCAGTGAATCGATATGTGTAGTAATATTGACCTGTTAAAGCGGTATTCAAATTTGTTATTGTATCGATTTTAACAATTGGATTAAATTCTCGATAAATATGGAAGCCACTATCAATATAATTTTCACATTGTTCAATTAGCAGTGAATCATGAGATTTTAATTTTATGATTAAAGGAAGCATTTCTGTTATAAAGAGTCGATAATCCTCAAATTCCCCATACGTATTTGGCCCACAAGGATAATTTCCCAAATTCATTAAACTGGTTCCAACTCTCAAAATCGTATTTCCAATCTTGGTGGTACCGGGTACATAAAAAGTATCTGACCAATAAAGTGTACTGGCCGGAGTTTCGGAAGCAACCATTTCTCCAACATCATTAAAGT
>JABINZ010000061.1 GCA_018698135.1 Bacteroidota bacterium | reverse complement strand
TGCTTTCTGTTTTCAGACAGGATGAATGATGTCATCTTTTTCAAGATTGGTATTTGTTGGATTCTTTGCATCTGTTGTGCAAAATTATTGCTAGCCATATATCCAGTATTAAACTGGCTGTCAGGCATGTGTTTGAATGCATCTTCTTCTATATCTAAATAGCGAGCTAGGTCAGTCAATAACCATTCTTTTTGCCCAACCAAATCTTCAAATAAATATACTTTAACATGTTTGAAGGCCTGCTGATATGTGGCAATAGACATTGTGTATTTGCTGGCTCCAACATAATCGTAAGCAGGGAGCCAATTGCTTTTTTTACGATTGGCCCATGCTTCAATGGCCTCTTCAAAAGAAAGTTTTTCATCAAAGCCAGTGTTAAATACAAACTGAGAAAACATTCGGTCAACCGGTTGACGAAGAATGAAAATAAATTTAATTTCATCGGCATTGGGATGCAAGGACTTTATATTTTTAATAATGTTTTCACACCAATCTACATAAAAGTAGCTGACAGATTTTTCCCCACTAAGACAATTTTTTTCGTTCGTATTGAATTGAAAATGAGCATTATATTCTTCAAAATTGTTAGGATGATTAATTTGATGCTTGCTATATTTTTGCTCTTGCTCATAAAATGAATAGAAGTTCATTTCCTGCTCAGGCATAAATAGCTGATTGTGTTTGCTCAAATATCTGCTCAAAGTAGTGGTTCCTGATTTAGGAGCGCCTCCAATAATAAAGCCGGGAAGTTTTGTAATATATTCTGTCTTTTGGTTCAACTGGATGTTTTATTCAAAATTAACGAATTGATTTCATTATAAAATGTGGAAGGGAGAGATTCTCAGCAGTAAATATTAATAGCTGATTTTGATTAAGCTCAGTGATTATTCTTTATTTACTTTTTTTAAGAAATTTAACGGGCTGATCATTTGAGTTCGCATGCTTAATAAAATAAAAACCGTCTGCCAGCTCCTTGATTTCTATTTGATTTGTAGAATACATCAATTTTCCATGAAGCATCATCTTTCCTGATATATCTGTAATAATATAATTTGTTCCAATATATTCAAAAGGGATTTGAATGGACAATATTGTTGAAACTGGATTGGGGTATATATGAAATTTTTCATAGTCTTTTTGCACTTTACTTGTTGAAGTGATATGCAATAATGCTATTGTCGAAATATCATTGCATTGATCCAATGACAGGCAGCATCTGAATTTTTGATTGTTGTTTGATTCAAGCAGATTGCTTACAATTAAAGTGTCGTTTGTTACTCCAAAATATTGACTATCGTTGATTAAATTCTTGTAAGCAGTACCTTCATCTACTTGCCATTGATAAGTAACATGTGAGTCGATGGCTTCAACGATAAATTGTGTTTGTGCACCTAAAGTAGCAGTTTGGTCAGTCGGATTGGTTTTAATTAAGCTGCAATTGGCTATTTTGCTGTCAATACAATTTAGTATTTCTCTATTGCCCAATTCATAAAAATCCCAAATGGCTACTGTTCCTACTATGCGCAAATTATGTATGTTTATTTGCAATGGAACCGTAAAACTGAACACCAATGAATCTTCCTGGTTTAATGAAGGATTGGTGGCACCAAAGTCTCCCCAAGGTCCTTTGAGCATGTCTCTCACCACATCCATATGCATGTAGTTTTTTATCGGGTCTCCCTTGCCATAAAAAGGATGTCCTGGTGTATTGTTATAGTTATTGAGTTGATCATATCCAGGCCCTGAATGATGTACACTATCTTCAACTACATATAAATTGAAAATAATATAATCGACAAAATTTTCTAATGCTTTGCCTTTTAACTTGACCACAATTTTCCTGTTGTCGGAATTGTAATTTATTTTCATGTTTAATTGATATCTGGCTGTCATAGCCAAACGCTCATTTATAGCCTCTTGCCAATTATCTCTTCCCAAACCAATACTGCTTCCACCAATTGATGTAATTGATCTGTCGACAGTAGCACTTGGAATACCAGTGAGATAAGATGAAAACCAAAGCTTAGATTGAGGAATACTCATTGAATCTTTGAAGAAGTTAAAACAATGGTGTTTTACAACTATGCAATTGGGAATGCTGTCTTTGATATTTTGAGCAAAAAGATCTCCTTCGGGTGAATATTGAACTAAGGCAGATGTTGAAACTTCCAATAAAACATTTTTTTTGTTTCCCGTACTAAGTTCAGTTGAAATTAGTTGTTGAGGGTGCAATTTTGTAATACCTAAAAGTAAAAAGAGTAGTAATGCTTGTTTCATCTGTTTATAATTTTTTTTAGTTGCCAGATGGAACTCACATATAGTCATTTTCTTGTGCCTGCACACCGAAGTGTTTCGGCACACTGGTGTGTGTGTAAAATTATACTTATGCTTGTTTCATCTATCTAGGAATAGTAGAATTTAAAGAGCAAATTAGCTAATTATTTTTATAGAAACTAGATTGGATTTTGATAATAAAAACACAGATTTATTTAGTAAGTTTTAGAGATGATGTATGCTAATGAGAAGATTATTCAGTGATATAAAACGTTTTGCCTGAAATATGTGGAATTTCCTCGACTTTGAAAAGCTCAATGACGGATTGTTTCAGTTTTTCTTAGGTGAATTTAATTATTTATCTCAACACTCCATTTTATATTCTCTAGTCGTTTTTTAATCAATTTAAATGATTCCAAAATCATATCTTCATTTGGAAAGTCTCCATAGACCAATTGTTTAAAAGTGTCAGAATACTCCTTTTTTATTTGTTCCCATGTTTTTTCCAGTTCAGCGAAAAATAGTGATTGATTTGGATGGTTAGTCAACCAATCATTATTGTTTCGAAAACTATAAACATCGTCATGAGCTACTCTTAAAAGCATGACATCAAAATCTTCTGAATTAAAGAATGTTGAAAATTTATCATTCTTTAAAAGTTGATGTAAATCATAGGTGTGACGCACTTTGGCTCTTAAATCTTCAATTGGATTTTCACTATATGAAAAACGTACCAATGACATTATTTTTTCACAAATCGTTCTTTTAGTATCCAGTACTTGAACTGTGAATGGTTGCAAGCAGTAATCTTTAATCATTTTTTCTTGCCCAGTTTCTAGCATCATGTCGTAAATGAAGGATTTAATTTTACTGGTAGTAAAAGGCTCAAAGTATCCCAACCAGGTTGATTCAAGAATTATTACATCACGAACTTGACCAAAATCACCCTTGAATGATTTAGGATAACTATGCCCTGTTTTTCTGTTCATACCCATTTTCTGAGTAACACCTTCAATCTCAACTTCTGGCATTATAGCTTCTACTACATTTGTAATGGTTTTAATTTTATTCTTCAGCTGATTGGCTGTTTCTTTTTCGGTTCGAGTAACCACCAAATCGATATCCTCGGAAAAACGATCAATTAGTCCATAACATTTTGTTAAAGCAGTCCCCCCTTGAAATACGGTCTGTTTGCCAATTTCGTGATTGAAGATGGTATGCAAAGCATAAGTTACCCAGTAATCTTTTTCTATATAAATTTCTTTTAACTGCATTTGTTGAGCAGTTGCTCTGATTGCCTGATCAAATAGTTTAGTGTCGTTATGTAAGTTCATCTATTTAATATTCCAGTTTAAGCTAGTTGATAGAATACTTGGTGACAACGATAGTTTATATAAAGTAATGGGGTTTAAAGTATTTAGCAACTCATTTAAATTAACATTTGACTTCAAATCTTCCAATAAAGCTCCAAGCAAAGCACGGGTAGCCGGAGGATACTTCATACTTAAACGTATTATACTCTGTTGCTTTTGCAAATCCAATTTATAGATTAGGGTCTTTAAGCGTTTACAAGATGTTTCGATACTAGTATCTGGTATTTTCTTTATAAAGCGAATCGCATCCAATATTTGTAATAAAGGGATATTGTCTTTATTAATAATGTTTTTTTGTTTAATAAAACGGATGTTGTATATACCCCGTTTTAGAGATGGACGTGTTTCGTTGCGACCTATTTGTATTGTATTGCTAATTTGAGTGGTGAATCCCAATTGGTTATAAATGCCTAATCCTGTAATATAACCTATCAGCTTCCCATCATTTTCTAATAAATCTTTTACAATTTGTTTTTGATTAGGTTGCAGAGTGCCAAAAGGTGTTGGTTCCGGTTTGTAAAATTTTCCTTTTGATAGTTTGGCAATTTTTCCTGAGACCACCATGCGGTTGAGAGCCTTTATAACAGCTTCTTTTTTATTCACCTCAGTAATAAAATCACTATAGGTGAAAACATAACCTTTTGGAAGTCTTTCTATCTTACTTGTAATGTAATCAACAACTTTCATATTAACTTAACCAATGTAATTACCTCTAAAATGTCCAGTTTCTTTACTAAAATACTGGACAAATATAGTAGATTATTCATTACCGATACGCCTCCTTTTAGCACTATCATTTTAATCATTTGTACTAACTCTATAAAAATCACTTAAAACATTGCTTTTATCTGCTTTAAAATGTTCAATTGGTTCAGTTTGGAGTTGGAATGAAGTTCATCCATGGACATTAGATCCAATGTTATTAGATTTTAACGGTTGGTATAGATATGATGAATGGACTCCTGCTGGTCATGCTTTCCATACTTATTCAAATTTTATAATTTATCATGTAAATCCATAAATTGGTTGTATGAAAAATTCACTGATTATCGCAATTATTTTGTTTATTATATCAGTTATATTATCATGTGAGCAAGAACCCGATAAGAGTTATGTTCCCCCTCCAAACTTATCTTTAAAAATTGGATTCCCTGACACGATGTTTCTTCTCAATTATTTTTCACTAGAAGAAATCGCAAATGGATATCTAGCAGATTCTTTATTATTTTATATTGATTCAGAAGGGGTAAGACAATATCAGGAACTCGTTTGGATACATCAAAATCACAACAATAATCTTATCATACAATATCCATATTTTAGAATATCATTTGGAACTATTGTCTATAAAAGCTCAATAGAAAACATTAAAAATTGGTTTATAGAATGGCCAGATGGAAATATCGACACTCTATTTGCAGATTATTATCGTGATCTTAAAACACCAAATCCTTGTAATTGTCAGGATCCTTTGAGAGAATTAAAGTTTAATGGTAAGTCATATGTTGAAAAAACAAACTATGACAGAAACGGAGTATATATTTTCAACCCATAACAATAGTTGCTTCATGGTAACAAATAAGAAGCAAATCTTGTGATATGCTGTGTAGTATAACTTCATTTTCACGAAAACTATTATAACCACTGCATTACGAAAAATGTGCCCGCCTGAATGTCATAGTCGGGCAGGCTTTTCTGAAGGCAAAGTCTGACGTTACAAACCTATCTATTAAATTCTTTTCAGTTCGAGCTGCTTTTTTATGTGCATTGTACAAAGAAAAGGATCTTTTTACTTTTCTTTTGCTGAACAGACAAAAGGCCATAATAGTGTAGCTCTACATTTGTAAGCACTATATGAAAACCTAAAATCTATTTGCAAGTAATTTGCAAACAAATGTTAACATTTATATATGGGGCATTGTCTGAATCTACTGGCCATTTCTGATATTTCTTTGCTGATAGTTTCGTATAAGTAAATGAACGTAAGAACACAGATTTTCAAATCATGATTATTAATAATGTAGTTTATTTCGTCTACATTATTAATCAGGTCTTTAAGCAAAGATTTATGGTTTGCTTATTAGCTTTAATAAATTAATACCTGGTTCTGTGATTTTATACTTTTGATTTGGATGTGTCCTTCTCTCAGGATATTCCATTGAAATCCAACCTAAATCTATGAGTGGGTCTAAATATTTTTTTCTATTGTCTGAATGATTACTTAAACTAATTGCATTAAACAAATCTTCACGTTTAATCCATTTAGTAGTTACAACAAGTATATCAAACACTCTACTATTTACTTCTTTATTAAGCACCTCAAGAGCTTGGTTACCAGCTTGGTCGCCAGCTTGGTTACAATAAGAAATAATATCTTATATATTGCTGAATACTAGTCTTGTAGCTTGGTCGTTAGCTTGGTCGGAAAATGAGCAGTTTCAATAATAGAATCAGGAGAACTGTTATTAGCCATTGCATCATAAATTGTCGGAAAACCTGTGCCACGATCTTCCATAAGTTGTAATTCTTTCAGAAAATCTCCAACTCTTCTGTTAGGATACTACCTGTCAATAATTTGCTTTTGTGTGGCCATTACTTTAGCATTAACTGGGGTGGTCACTTTTCCCGGATTCTCCTATGTTGTACCTAAAACAAAAAACCCTTGATAAATTACTTATTATCAAGGGTTTCGGGATTTAGTATGTGACTCTGGAGGGATTCAAACCCCCAACCTCCTGATCCGTAGTCAGAATCTGTGGAAGTTGTTTGATTGCAAAAGCCTTTAAAATGAGTTTTAATGGCTGTTTATTGTTGTTAAGTTTCATTTGATTTCAAATAATATCTATATTTGTATGCAAATTGTATGCAAATGGTATTCGAATATGAAAGCACTGACATCAATAATTCTTGATACTCGAAGGTCTAAATCGAATGGACTTTTTCCAGTAAAACTTAGAATCACATATAATCGACAACAGAAGTATTATCCAACTGACTTTGATTTGTCACCAAATGACTTTAAAGCAGTTTATGAGCCTAATCCAAGAAAGAATTATAAAGCTATTAGAAATAAATTTGATGATATAGAAACTGATGCAAGAAAAGTTGTAGAAAAGCTGTCTGTATTTAGTTTTAAGAAGTTTGAGAGTACTCTATTTAATTTGGTTAAAAGCACTTATTTAAAGGATTATTATGACAGTTATATAATGAGTCTTGAAAATGAAGGAAAAATAAAGACTGCAGAATCATACAGATGCAGTATAAACTCCTTAATCACATTTGCTAATGATAAACTTAAGTGCGATGATATCAATTTTGATTTTCTAAAAGAATATGAGAAATGGATGCTAAAATCAAAAAAGTCTTATTCTACAATTGGAATTTATCTTAGGTCACTTCGGTCAATTATTAACAAAGCAATAAATGATGGGAGCTTGCATCCTGATTTGTACCCTTTTGGAAAGAATCAATATCAAATTAAAAAAGCCCCTAAGTCGAAGAAAGCTTTAAAACCTTCTGATATTGAAGTCTTTTTTAAGCATGATTACAAGTCATTGGCTGAAAAAGAGAAGGCTAAGAATTTTTGGTTTTTCAGTTTTTTTGGTAATGGTATTAATTTTAAGGATATCGCCAATCTTAGATACAAAAATATTGATGGAGATTATTGTTGTTTTTTAAGAGCAAAAACAACAGAAGCTAGCTCTGAAGTAATTGAGGTTAGATTTTATCTGCTTTCAGAACTTAAAAAAATAATTTCAAAATATGGAAATAAGAACAGAACACTTAACAATTATATTTTTCCAATACTGAAAGAAGGTATGTCTCCAAAAGATCAAAATAGGAAAATTGCTCAATTTATTAAGACAACAAATAAATGGCTTGGAAGGATATCTGAAGACCTGAAATTAGAATTTAAAATAACTACCTATACTGCAAGGCATAGTTTTGCAACACACTTAAAAAATAAGAATGCATCTACAGAGTATATTTCTGAATCACTTGGTCATTCTAACATATATACTACAAAGGCATACTTGGATAGCTTTGGTGATGAATTAAAGAAGAAGAACGCTGAAGAACTATTGAAATTCTGAAGATTGTAAATAATCATGCATCTAGTTATTGAGCAAATTGTTTATTTCATAAAACTTTATGATAGTGTGGAGCTATAGTAATGTCCTCGCAGAATTAAGTGCCTTTTGTATTATACAAACTACAGAGGTCTACTTAGATAGCTTTTGAGATTTCATGAAAAGGTCCGGTAATTTGTGCCTTGCTCTCGGAAAAGCAATTTTTCCGAGAGCTGCAATTTGAAGCCTTTATGTTGTAATACTTGAGAGTGATAAATTGATTTTTTGTTAATCTCGAAGGTTCGAATGCCTCTCTACAGGGCAAAATTCCCAGATGTTTTATTTGCCATCATCATGCAATCAACTAAAGATGGCAAATTTAAAGGGAGTAATGAATATGCTCATAATTCTGATATAAATATAAAGATAGAAAAAGGTGTTGCTGAGACAATTAAAAACAGGTTTGGCAAGTTAGGAACCTATGAGGTTTTCTATTAGAGCAGAATGTAGAAACTACCATGGCAAAGAAAAGGCGAATTTATTCTAAAAATGTCATTTGGTCTGTAACTTCGGACTTTGCCTTCGGAAAAGCACATTTTTCCGAAGGCCTATAAACACTAGGATTATTTATTATCTTTGATTAAGAATATGAAAAATGGAAAAGTTCGAGTCCTGTCCCTGCTACTAGACGGGAATGAAGTAAAACATTAACTTCATTCCCTTTTTTTATGTCCTTTCTTTTCTTTGACAAGGCTAAAAGGTGGGCGCATAGATTTACTAGCTCTTAAACAAAAAGAGAATAGTATTTATGAATTTGAAGTTTTTGAAGTAAAAATAGGAAATAATCCAGATTTAAAAGGAGCTGTTGCACAACAACTTAAAGATTATCAAGAGTATATTCTTAGAAATTTCAAGGATTTTAAGTTTTGTTATGAAAAGCACTACGAACAAAAAAAATATCTTGGATTGTTTTCAATTCCAGATTATGACAGAATAAAAATTGAACAGCCTGTATCTGGAAGAGTGATTATTGGAGGTTATAATGAAATAGCAAAAAAGTATATTGATAATTTAGAAGAACAGGGTATTATTGTACAAACATTTAACTACTAACTTTAAAACCACAATCCCACATATGCCCAAATTTATTACTGGAAAAGAGCTTGAAGATGCAGTTTGTGAAATTATTTACAAGGCAAACGAGAGTATTTTAATCGTCTCGCCATACATTAAATTAGATAAATATTTTGAAAAATTATTCGAACAACATATAGATAATTATAAAATTCAAATCACTATAGTATTTGGCAAGAATGAAGGAAATGTAACTAAAAGTTTAAGTATCAGAGATTTCGAGTTTTTCAAAAAATTTCATGATATTACTATCGTTTATGTACCAACGCTTCATGCAAAGTATTATTCAAATGAAAAAGTAGGCTTAATAACTTCTATAAATCTTCACGAATATTCTGTTAAGCATAACATTGAATATGGTGTTTTATTTGATACTTCTTTTTTGAGTAGAGCTGATAAAACGGATTTAGAGGCGTGGCAATTTTCTAATAATTTGGCAAATGAGAACGATGTAATTTATATAAAAAGGGCAATTATTGAAAAGAAGCGATTGAGTCAGAATTTTATAGGATCAAAAGTATTATTTGATGTTACCGATAGTTTAATTCGGAATCGAAAATATGAATCTAAAAGGATTTCGGATTTTCCCAATTTTATTGAAGAAAGCAAAAAGAAATCAAAGGTCAGGCCGACAAGAGCAGAAGTTGAATCAACAGTTGAAAATGAAAAGACAATAGTCAAAGCAAACACAAAAAAAGGCTTTTGTATTCGATGTGGAATAGATGAGTATTTTAATATACTATCACCTCTTTGCACAGATTGTTGGAAAAAATGGGTGCATTATGAGGATAAAAACTTTAGAGAGAAATATTGTCATAATTGTGGTGAAAAGCGTATTACTTCAATGGCACAGCCTATATGTTATTCTTGTCGATAAATTAGTACAGCCAATTCTCTAGGCTTGAACATTTACTCCTAATTTAATTCAATATTTTATTTGTGTAATTATTCCTTAATTTTGAATAGAATCTTCATTTTCAAATTAATAGCATAAAACTAATCAGATGAAAAAAGTTGTTGCACTTGGCTTGATCATGCTTTGGTCAGTATTAATCTCCTTTTCTCAAAGTAACTCAAAACCGAAAATCGTTTATAAAATTGGCAGTGTTCGGGTATCGGTTTGGGATAATCCCAAAGAAGGCAAGTATGGATCATATACAGAAAAGAACTTCAAAGTAGAGCGTATCTATAAAAGTGATGATAAATGGGAATCCACCAACTATTACAATGCGGATGAATTGCTGCAATTAAAAGCTGTGATTGACCTGGCTATTGGGGAAGAATTGGTGGTTACAAATAGCGAATAAAATTGGATTATTTATATTATTATTTACAGAACTATCTAGGTAATAAAATTAAATTTATTGTATATTAGTTGTTTGAAGAGATGGATTTGTGGTTGATTTTCAAAACCTAAATGAATACACAATATTATGATCAAAAAACTAGGTTTACTATTTTTTTCTATTGTATTATGCAGTCATAGTTTTGCCCAAAAACTTACTTTAAACGACCTAACGCAATTATGTAATAAAGAAAACTGGGAAGATGTTAACCAAAGATTATTATCAAAAAATTGGACATATTATGACTCAAAAAAAGGAAATAGTGAAAAATACAATACCATAACGTGGTCATTTAATAAGGAAAGTTATAGCGACAAAGCTCAAGCATGGTTTTATCTATATACTTACGAAGGATTTCCAAATAAAATTTCCTATTCATTTTTTAATAAAGAATCTTACACCGTAATTCAAAATTCGTTGACTTCAAAAGGATTTAAGCTTATTGATAGTGAAATAGAAGATAACGAACTGATCTCATCCTATGGAAATACAAGTTTTCTTTTAGATATTTCTACATCACGAATGGAAGATGACGATTGGTCAAGTGCAAGTGTTACAGCCTATCGTATAATTTTAGTTAAGAAATCGAGTATTTATGATCCTGACAATGGACTCAAGAAGGATTATTATTATGGCGATGTTTTGCA
>JABINZ010000060.1 GCA_018698135.1 Bacteroidota bacterium | reverse complement strand
ATATCTAAAACTTGCTGCCGGTGTACTGGCAATGATTGGTCATATTTATCCTGTATTCGCCCAATTTAAAGGTGGCAAAGGAATAGCTACCATGGCTGGCGTTTTATTAGGCACTGTTCCTGAAGTAATGATTTATGCTTTTCCAATCTTTGTCATTATTGTTAGTGTTACAAGATATGTTTCGTTGGGATCTCTTTTAGGAGCATTAAGTATACCTGTATTGTTATTTTTCTTCTCCAGCATACCAGACAATAAAATATTAGCTGTTTTTGCATTTGTCGTATTTTTAATTGCATTATTCACACATAGAGCCAATGTTAAACGATTAATTTCAAAAACGGAAAGCAAAATAAACTTTAGGCAAAAAAAATAACTCTTATGAACTTTGAAGAGGAAAACATAAACCCAGATTTAAATAATCAATCAGAAGAGGAGTCTGATATTTATTCATTGGTTCTTTATAACGATGACATTAATTCTTTCGAATTTGTTATTGAAAGTTTGATTGATATCTGTGAATTTGAGGATATTCCAGCAGAACAGCTAACACTCCTTGCACATTTTAAGGGAAAGTCCACAATTAAAATTGGAGATAAAATATACCTCTCTGCACTTAAAGAACAATTTGAAGAACTAGGATTGACAGTAGAAGTGGTGTAGTTTCAAATTCACAATCCCAATCCATTCCACTATGCCAATCCCGAGGGACGAGGGATCTAACAAAATGATTTGGTTTAATATGTCTCTGATTATGGTAGATGCTTCCTGCGTCAGCAAAGCAGCTCCTATTGGTTCGATTATAAGCTGAATAGTCTTTTGCAATTTTGAAACAAAAACCACATCCTAGCACTAGGCTAATCCCGAAGGACTAGGGATCTAACAAAATGATTTGGTAATAAGTCATTGATTTTGTTAGATGCTTCCTACGTCAGCAAAGCAGCAGGTTGTAATTTTACTGCTGGGAATTTCAAGGAGCATCAAATTCCTCTCATGAGACCCTACTAAGTCAACTTCTAGTTGGTGTTAAACGTATGTTTCTTAATGATTCTTCTTCGTGTGTCTTTGTGTATTTTTTGTGCATCTTCGTGACAGAAATTTTTACACGAAGATTCTCGAAGAAAATGAACCTGCCCGAATGAGTTCAGGCGGGGCTTCACGAAGTTTCATAAAAACCATTAATATCCTAATTGAGTTTTATTCATCTAATAAGTGTTTCTACATTTCTTTTTCAACCACTAAACGCATTAATTAAATTCATCAAGGAAATAAAGTACCCATCATTCTTGGAAATGGAATGCTTTCGCGTACATGTTGAATTTTACAGACCCATGAAACCATCCGTTCAAGTCCGAGACCAAATCCTGCATGCGGAACTGAGCCAAATCGTCTTAAATCAAGATACCATTCAAAAGCACTCATTGGAAGCTCGTGTGTATTGATTGCATCAATTAGTATGTTTAGATCCGTTTCGCGTTCTCCTCCTCCAACAATTTCACCATAGCCTTCAGGAGCTAATACATCAACACCTTTAACCAATGTGGCATTGTCTTCTGCTTCTTTCATGTAGAATGCCTTGATGGCTTTAGGCCAGTTATAAACCATGATAGGCGTGTCAAACAAGCGAGTTAGAACTGTCTCATCTGAACCACCAAAATCACTTCCATATTCAAAGTTCTGAGCTGAACTAATCCACTGAGGAATATTGCGTTTCAGTTCTTCCAACTCCTTAACTTCAGCTTTCAATTCTAAAATTTTCTTTTCATTAAAAGCAATAACGCCTTTTTTCATTCCACCAGCTTTAATAGCATTTTCTCGTGAAACAATGTCGGCATCAATTTCTTCAATACGTTTACCAGCATTTTCCAAATCAGCTTGTAAAAGTTGGATGGCATTTCTACCATTCACATTCTCTTTTCCTGTTAAATAAAGAACGGCATTGTCATAAGATATCCGGGGGAATTTTTGCGCAACTTTCTCAAGCATAGTTGTATCTCTGCCCAATTCTTCCAATTCAAATTTACAGGACTTCAAAATGCTTTTTACGATATACTGAATGAACTCTTCAATCAAGTCCATATTCATATCATTATCATGAAATGCCATTTCGGGTTCAATCATCCAAAATTCAGATAAATGTCTTCTGGTTTTTGATTTCTCTGCCCTGAATGTAGGTCCAAAAGTATAAATCTTTCCTAAGGACATGGCCATTGCTTCACCATATAATTGTCCCGATTGTGACAAATAAGCTGGTTTATCAAAAAACTCTGTTTCGAATAATGTACTTGTTCCCTCGACTGCATTCCCTGTAAAAATGGGTGAATCCATTTGAACAAATCCTTTTTCCTGAAAAAACTGATGAATGGAAAATATAATTTGATTTCGCACACGCATGATAGCCCATTGCTTTTTTGACCTTAACCATAAATGTCTTTTTTCCATCAAAAACTCAACGCCATGCTCTTTTTTAGCAATCGGATAGTCCTGTGTATTGTGATAAATATGCACTTCATCAGCATGTACTTCAACGCCTCCAATTTGTCTCTCATCCGCTACTACAATCCCTTTAATATAAATAGAAGACTCCAATCCCAATCCATCAATTTCCTTTAGAGTATCTTCACCTACTTTATCTTGAGCAATAATACATTGGGAATATCCACTTCCATCACGTAAAACGAGGAACACAATTCCCTTGCTGGAACGCTTGTTTAAAATCCATCCTTGTAATTCAACAGAATCACCAATAAACTTATTTAAATCACTAATAGATGTGGTATTTCTTGACTTCAGTTGCATGCTAATAATTTTTTGCAAAGTTAAGTCTATTTTCAATTGTTGTATTATATTTGAGTAACTTTGCTTTATATTACATAACACATGCTAAAACAGTCATTAAACCAGAAATTACTACAAAAACTGTCGCCACAGCAGATTCAATTTGTACAATTATTACAATTGACTACGACTGAAATATCCAACAAGGTTGACGAAGAATTAGCAGAAAATGCAGCACTCGAATCAGGCAAAGAAGATGAAGATAATGATCCTAAGCAAGAGGACATTGATCTGGGATTAGAATCCTCTTCCGATAACGAAAGCGAAGAGTTACCTACACAAGATTTTGAAACTGATATTACAGAGTATTTAGGAGACGAAGATAATTACCAAAATTACACACCAGATTATTCAACTGAGGAGCGCAAAGAAATTCCAATTGCAAGTTATAAGACACTTTATGACACCTTAACTGAGCAGCTTAATCCACTTGATCTTACTGAACGAGAGGAAATATTAGCCAAGCACTTAATTGGAATGATTGAAGAGGATGGTTATCTGAGAAGACCCCTTAAAAGCATTTCTTACGATCTGGCATTTCTTAATAGTGTCCAAACAGATGAGGAAGAACTTGAAAAGGCATTATTAATCATTCAAAATCTAGAGCCCATTGGAATTGCTGCAAGAAATCTTCAGGAATGTTTACTTCTTCAACTCGAAGCTAAAGAAGACCAGAATGAGGATGTTAAAATTGCTATCCGAGTAGTTAAGAATTATCTAAACGAATTGGCCAACAAGCATTATGAAAAGTTGATCAAACATTTGGATATAGATAAGGAAAAATTAAGAAAAGTTATTGAGGTTATCACTAAATTGAATCCAAAGCCAGGTGAGTCTCAGGTTAACTTTAAAACCCAATACATCATTCCTGATTTTACGATTACGCAAATGTCGGATGGAGAGTTTGAGATATCATTAAACTCACACAATGCGCCTCAACTGCATATCAATAAAGGATTTCATGAAAAATTGCAAGCCTTTAATGTGCAAAAGAAGAAAACAAAAAAAATGAGGGAAGAGCTTCAGTTTATCAAATCAAAACTGGACAATGCAAAATGGTTTATTGAAGCAATTAAACAACGTCAACAAACATTGCTCATGACAATGAGTACGATTGTTGAGTTACAAAAGGAATTCTTCAATTCCGGTGATTTTACCAAGCTTAGACCCATGATCTTAAAAGATATTGCAGATCGCATAAGCATGGATATTTCAACTGTTTCGAGAGTAGTTAGTTCAAAATATACCCAAACGGACTTTGGCATTTTTTCATTGAGAGAATTCTTTTCAGAAGGGATAATGAAAGACGATGGCAATGAAGTTTCTAACAGAGAAGTCAAACGCATTTTAAGTGATTTAATCGAGGCCGAAAGTAAAAAACGACCTTTAACAGATGAGAAACTTACAACTTTACTGAATGATAAGGGTTATAACATTGCCAGAAGAACGGTAGCCAAATACCGTGAGCAAATGAATATTCCAGTTGCTAGACTGAGGAAAGAGCTATAGTATATATAGTGATCTTGTGCTCCATTTTAAGGACACAATGAGCACGGAGGAGGCACAAAGGACACTATGTTTTTTTAATTTATAGTAGTAGAAATATTGTAGACGATATCAGATTTTTATAAGCAAAAAAAACTTTCTTATGGAATCGGAAAACATATTAGCAAAAACAATTATTGGAAAATCTCTTGAAGTTCACAAAGCATTGGGGCCAGGATTATTGGAATCAGCTTATGAAGAATGTCTTTCTTATGAGTTAGCTAACTCAGGATTATATATTGAAAGACAAAAAGCCTTGCCTATTGTTTACAAAGAGATCAAACTTGAACACGGCTATCGAGCTGACATAGTCGTTGAAAACAAGGTGATTATTGAGATTAAGTCCGTTGAAGCTCTTGCTGATATTCATATAGCTCAAGCATTGACTTACCTGAAATTTAGCAAACTTCGTTTAGCGTTACTCCTAAACTTCAATGTTAAACTCCTTAAAGATGGAATAAGAAGATTAATCATGTAGTTCGTATGATCTTTGTGATCCTTGTGACTTCTTGGTGAACTTAGTGTCCAAAATGAAAGTGTTTCT
>JABINZ010000059.1 GCA_018698135.1 Bacteroidota bacterium | reverse complement strand
AATGGAGCAAACGCTCCATCTTTTCCAAAAAGCGACTTCCCACTCTTAAACTGTTCTAGCGCTTTTTCTTCTAAATTGTCTAAATAGTTCTGATCCATAATCAAATTTACGATTTTGGACAGAGTTTAATTTACACCCTCAAATTACTACAGTCTTTCTATTCAAATTACCAATAAAAAAATAAGTCATAGTTTAGGCAACCTTTGCAGGATTTTTCCAAATCATGTAACTGAGATACATCCATTATATGAACATATAGACCTATCAAATACAATCCAAAAGTATGATACACTTATATTTCCGATAGAATGTCCTCTTGCAAAACCGATAAATGGATACCAAAATTTTTTGGAAAAATATGCTGAAAGGATAAAAGACTTAAAATTTAGGACATTAGAAATAACCTTTACAGTAAATAAAAATGGCGCAGTTGCAATAACGAATATTTCTGGGATAAATAAGAGAAACAATGATGTAATTAAAGATGCATTTCTTTCAACTGATAATTGGCAGGGAGCAATCTGGTTTTACAGTGGAAGATGTAAAACAAATTTAACATCGAATTATAGATTTGTGATAAATAAAGAATAAACTACGAGGCACAGCACCAGCTTTAAATAATACTTC
Organism: Bacteroidota bacterium; assembly: GCA_018698135.1. Classification (NCBI taxonomy): domain Bacteria; kingdom Pseudomonadati; phylum Bacteroidota; species Bacteroidota bacterium. The sequence goes on along the minus strand of JABINZ010000059.1, from coordinate 13,364 downwards.
GCTTAATGCTTCGTGCTATTCAAAGCCAAAACGTTAAAGCCAAGCTTGAAAAAAGACTTAGAGAAGAATGCGAGAAAAACTCACAGAAAAAGACATTAAAGATTTAAGATATCAATGTCGAATGGGTTATGTTATTCCATCTATGGTTTTTATTATTGGTACGTTTATTTCCAGTGCGATTTATGAAATAAACTTAAATTCTAAATCAAATGGATTAAATACAGAAATGATTTTACTTTTTGGTTTAGGATTTATAGTATTGTCTTTTATTATTGGATACAAAATGAATCATACATATTTAGCAGACATTAGATACAATGAAAAAGTAATTGAAACAAAAACAATTCAGAAAAAAGAATCCAAAAGGGATTATGAAGCTGGTAGTGGAACTTTGTATATCGGTCAAGAAATGAAGGGATTTGATTCATTTAGTATTGTTGTTGAAAATTATCGATATCGAGTTGACAAAAATCTATTTATGTATTGCAATGAAGGGGATGAAGTTCTATTTAATTATGCTCCATTGAGTAGGTATTTAATTAACATTGAATTGACGAAAAAAGCCATGCAATAACATGAGATTTAAGCTATGTGAAATAAGTCAGCCTTTGTTAAAACTTCGGTTGACAAAAAACCTAACTTCGTTAAAGCTTTAACTCACAAGGATTTTAGTCCCAAGTACTCGAGATGTGAAGAGAAATTTTATTGTCATAGTTCAACCGTTGTGTTTAATCGCAAAAAAATATGATTTCTACTTACTTTAAAAACTGATTATATCATGAATGATTTTATTATTTGGATTGGAATTGCCTTTTGCTTGTCACAATCAGCTATGTTTTCAGGATTGAATTTGGCTTTTTTTAGTCTGACAAGGCTCCGGCTTGAAATTGAAGCGGAAGCTTCACCCAAGAAAGGCGCAAAAAAAGTATTGTTAATGCGTAAAGATTCTAATTTTCTTTTGACCACCATTTTATGGGGCAATGTATCCATAAATGTTCTATTAACATTGCTCTCAGACTCTGTGATGGCAGGAATTATCTCCTTTACCTTTTCAACTGCGGTAATTACTTTTTTTGGCGAAATCATACCGCAAGCCTATTTTTCGAGGCACGCATTACGAATGGCTTCTTTACTTTCACCAGTTTTGAAGTTTTATCAGTTCCTTTTATATCCAGTCGCTAAACCATGTGCCCTTTTACTTGACTCCTGGCTTGGAAAAGAATCGGTCCAGTATTTTGCCGAACATAATATCAAACTATTTATTAAAAAACATATTGATGGGCATCAAAATGAAATTGACCATTTTGAAGGGACAGGTGCCATTAACTTCCTTTCTATAGATGATACGAAAGTCTCCCATGAAGGAGAAGTCCTCAATCCAGATAGTATTGTCAGTTTAAAGAGCAACAATGGATTAATCATCTTTCCAGAATATAAGCCAAGACTTGATGATGATTTTATACAAAAAATCAATAAATCCAGAGAAAAATGGGTGATTTTAACTGACGAAAATAATGAACCTAAATTAGCATTAGATGCAGATGAATTTATCCGTTCAGAGCTATTCTGTAATGGCTGTGAAGGAATAGAAAAATTTTGCCATCAACCACTAATATTAAGAGATGACGATTCAAATTTAGGTATGATGATCAAAAAACTAAAAGCTAAAATTAATATCAATTCAGACTTACCAATAGAAAAGGATTTATTTTTATTCTGGCAGACAGAAAATAAACGAATCATTACTGGAGCTGATATTTTGGGTAGGTTACTAAAAGGAATATAAAATAAAACGTATTGATAACTTAATTTTCGTATAACAATAAATAATTATTATCATGAAAAAGCTAGATGAAAATGATGCTAAAGAAATTGGAGTTGAACTAGGAATAAACTGGGATAAAGTAAGCTTATCTGAATTTATTATTGGATTAAATGTTGAACTGGAACATGGAACAAAGTATCCAGAAACCAATGTGACGAATAATGATTTAACACTTACAGGTAAAATCGCATGGGCTCATTTAAAAGAGTTCCCAGATTATTATTCCAGATTAGAAAAATTAGAAAAGGAAGCAGAGAAATATTGGAAAGCAAAGTATCAGAGTTGATTGATTACAATTCTATCAATAGGGGTTTATAAGTATAACAATTACGTTTGCAAAATCATAAATAAATTAAATTAAAACTATGGCTAGATTCATAAAAAAACAGAAACAAGAAATAGGTGTTTCACCTGATGACTTATTGTTTAGAGGGGTACAAAAGACTGATGAAATTACATTGCGGATAATTGATTATGACGCTAATAATCTGGAAGAAAATGCTATTACGAAAGTACATGAAATATTGAAGTTTCAAGAAAAGAATACAGTAACATGGTTAAATGTTGATGGGCTTCATAATGCGTCTATTATGGAAGAAATTGGCAAAGAGTTTAATCTAGAAAATCTCATTCTGGCCGATGTTATGAATACAGGGACAAGACCTAAGGTACAAGAGTATGATAACTGTATTTTTATGTCAATAAAAATGTTACAACAAGATTCAGAAACAGATTTGATTACAGTTGAAAACCTGAGCTTAATAATAACCAAATCGGTTCTTGTTTCATTTCAAGAAAGAAAAGGAGATGTTTTTGAGCCAGTTAGAGAGCGGATCAGAAAACAAAAAAAGAGAATACGAAATTCTGGAACAGATTATCTAGCATTTGCCCTGCTTGACATTGTGATTGACAATTATGTTTATGTTATTAGTGTTTTGGGTGAAAAAATTGAAGCTCTTGAAGAGGAGCTGTCTCTTGAACCCAAGCAATCGCTTATTAACGAAATTAATAATTACAAACGCGAATTAAACTTTTTGCGGAAGAGTATAAAGCCAGCGAAGGAAATGATATTGGCTCTTTCGAAAATCGAATCCGATTTAATTGATGAAAGTTCTTACATACATTTTAAAGAACTGCTGGATAATATTAATCAAGCTAGTGATTCTTCTGATAGTTATCGAGAAATATTATCTGACCAACTAAATATCTATCATACAACAATAAGCAGTAAGCTAAATGATATAATGAAATTCCTGACGATTTTCTCTGTTATTTTCATTCCACTTACTTTTATTGCAGGAATTTATGGAACTAACTTCGATTTTGTGCCAGAACTACATTTTGAATACAGTTATTTTATTATGTGGGGAGTAATAGTTACAGTTGCTGTTGGGATGTTAATCTATTTCAGAAGGAGAAAATGGTTTTAGGAACAAAAAGACACAATAAATGTTTACAATTATTAGCTGAAATAGTGGTCGGAAATTAAATTGTAGCTCACATAAAATATTGCAGTAAATTGAAATTTTCAATGTACAACTATTTTAGACTTGACCGTAATAAAGTCTAGCATTTTAATGGCATTTAATAAAAAACTAGAAATAAATGAGTAGATATGGAAAAACTTGAGGTAACACTTACAAATTGGTTTCATGAGCCACTCATAGAGCGTCTATTAACGATATTGATTGGCATTGTAGTAATCTTATTATTAACATACTTGGTCAAAAGGGCACTGAAACGCACAATAAAATCAAATGACAATAAGTACAGGGCACGAAAAGCGGTGAATATATTTGGTTACTTATTAATAGTAAGCGTAGTTCTATTTGTATATAGTGATAAACTTGGAAACATTGGTATAGCGTTAGGTGTCGCGGGAGCAGGCATTGCCTTTGCCTTGCAGGAAGTAATTATTAGCATAGCGGGTTGGTTCAGTATTGTGATTGGTGGAACTGTTGGAGTTGGCCAACGCATAAAAATTGGAGAGGTCAAAGGAGATATCATTGATATTGGGGTCATGAATACTACAATAATGGAAATAGGCGATTGGGTTCAAGGTGACTTATATAACGGACGCATTGTAACTATTGCGAATAGTTTTGTTTTTAAAGACAAGGTGCATAACTACTCAGCGGAATACCCTTTTCTATGGGATGAAATAATTATTCCTTTACGCACAAAAAGCGATTATACACTCGCACGAAAAGTTTTTACAGATGTATTAATCGAAGTTTGTGGAGAATATGCTTCAAATAGTGAAAAACAATGGGGTAAGCTTACCGACAAGTATAGGGTTGAAGAGGCGCAGGTACAACCAATGGTCACCCTTCAATTTGATGAGAACTGGATTTCATTCACACTTCGTTACATTGTTGATTACAAAAAGAGAAGGAGAACTAAGGACATTATTTATACCCGTTTGCTTGAAGAAATAAGCAAGAATGATGATATAATAATGATCGCAACAAGCACATTAGAAATTACAAACATGGTCCACAAAAATTACGAAAAGTAAAAAATAATGCCCTATGGAACAAATAATTAAAAATTTAGAGAACCTTTTAGGTTCATTTGTTATAGTACTGGTTTTAGTCGTCCTATTAGTTTTAAATTTTTGGATATTTAAAAAAGTAAAATCCACCAAATTAAATGGAAACATTTTGAAAAACAGTATAACCACTTTTATATTGTTTGTTGGCATACTTATTTTTATTTTATCCTTTCCAATTGATAAAACCTTAAAGGGTCAAATCTTAAGTTTCCTCGCAATAATTGTAAGTGCCGGTATTGCATTAAGCTCAACTACTGTTTTAGGAAATCTTATTGCTGGAATTATGAATAACTCGATGAACCGTTTTAGGAATGGCGACCTTATTAAAATTGGAGATTTACAAGGCAGGGTTACAATAAAGAGTATTTTTCATACTGAGATTCAGCTGGAAGACAGCAATTTTATTACTATTCCTAATTTATATATTGCAACAAATCCAGTTAAGTTAACGCGTAAAACTGATACTGTAATTTCTACTTCTGTTTCATTAGGCTATGACATACCACGAACTGAAATTGAAGAATCGTTGAAAGGGGCAGCTGTTACAACGGGCTTGACAGATCCTTATGTTTATATTACCAAGCTGGGTGATTATTCTGTGTTATATAAAATTCACGGCTTTCTGGACGATAGCAGTAAATATTTTAGCACCATGTCATTATTGAATGCGAATGTGATGGATGAGCTTCACAATAGAAAAATTGAGATCGTTTCACCATCTTTTATGAATCAAAGAAATTCGAATGAAAAGGCTTTTATCCCAAAAGAGATTCTTAAAAATGAAAATTTAACTCTCGAACAATTACCTGAAGATTTAGTTTTTGATGAAGCAATCAAATCAGAGGAAATTGAAAAAAAGAAAGATCAGCTCGAGGAATTGAATAAACAACAAGAATTGCTTAGCGAGAAAATGAAAAACTTAAAAAAAGAGGATGAAATTGATAAAAATGAATTATCCATTAAAAACATTGATAAACTAAAAGCGAAAGTTGAAAAAAGTATAGAAGATAATAATGAAAAGGAAAATTTACGTAATTAAAAAATAGAGCGTTTAGAGCTAAAATGAGATTTAAGCTATGTTAGATAAAGCCAGCCTTTGTTGAAACCTCGGCTGCCAAGGTTTCAGGATAATAGGTAGTGAAAACTTACGAGGTGGTGAAGAGAAGAGCTATTGTCTCATTTAAAGACCATATGCTAAATATAACATCAAATGAAAAAGAAAGAACAAAAAGGAATATTCAGTATTGCACTAATCTTAATAGTTTTTGTTTCAATTTGCTCCTATGGGCAAAGCAAACAAGAAAAGACTAATGCTATTATTGATAAGTTTAATCTTATTGAAAACCAAAAATCGAATTATAAATTTCAATTGGAACCATTGAAGTATCAAGCAATAGGAAAGGATAGCATTCGACTAATTGAATTAGAAGAGAAAATAACTGAAGAAGAAATCAACAAAAGAATTAGTGCAGCTTTTGACGAAATTTATACAGATGAGGAGATTAATAGCATCTATTATTTTATACAGACCAGTGCTTACGAAAAGTTATATAATTCTGAAGAGACGTATAAAATATTTGCAGGCCATTTTAAGGATATAGATAAGGAAATTGAAAAATTATCTGATAATTTCAATGACATATTTGATGAACCAATAAAGAAATTCAAGCCAATTGCAGTCGATAGGGAAGATGGATTTTATGCTACAATTGATTATAATTCATTGAGTAATGATGAGGACATAGAATTAGCGAGTAATCCATCCATAAGCATTCAAGATATTCTGGATGTGAAAAAAGAATTTAGTAATTATGGTGATGATCAAGCAGAAATTATGATAACACTAAACAAAGAAGGAGCACATAAGTTTTATCTGCTAACAAAAGAAAATATAGGAAAACCGATTGCCATTGTAATTGATAAGCACATTATTTCAATGCCAATTGTAAATTCTGAGATTATGGGAGGACAAGCTAGTATTAGTGGCGATTTTACGGAGAAGGAAGTTGATAGAATGATTAAAAAGTTAAAAGCTAAATTATAAACAGTGGTTAATTCGACATTTGGAAATACACTGCTAAACGCTTCTCACTATACAAAACTATACCTTTGTCATACATCAATTAATGAAAAATGAAAGAATTCTTCTCCATTCGATCAATAATAATACTATTCGTACTACCCATAGCAATTACCTTAAGTATTGATTTTATAGAACTAAGCTATTGGGGATTCTTATACGTTCTTCCAATTCCAATCATAACAGGAATTTGGGTGTTTTTTTTAAAGATTGATTTAATAAGAAAAATAGTGAGCTACTTGATATATATTGTAGTCGTTTCAATTATAGATCAATTAGTGTTCTGGATAGTTTATTTGTATGTAATAGGTGGAGACATTATTTAATTTGATCGAATCGTTTTGCCATAAAAATATAAGCATTAGCATCTTTGTGATATCACTGTTCAGGGGCAAAAGTCAGCAAATAGTAAAATGGAATTATTATGGGATATGAGTTAAGTATTCAACGAGAAAATGAAGAAAATAAAATAACCAAAGAAGATTGGCAAAACTATATCAAATCTGATCATGAATTTAGCGCAATCGAAGAATTTGTAGCAAAAATTGATAATGAACATTCTATATGTATTTCAACACCTGGCGCAGGACTTTGGAAATCGAAAGAGAGAGAAGTGCCATTTACCTTTTCAGAGAGATATGGATGGATTTCAGTGAAAAACCCTGAGAATTGGATTATTCAGAAAATGATTTCAATAGCCAATAAGCTTGATGCTGTTGTACTTGGTGAAGAAGGCGAAAAATACGATGAAGTGTATCTACTTTAAACGTTTATTGAAAAACCAATGAGGATGAAAATATTAAAGGCAACTCACCATAAAAGGGTACATACACGCTAATAAAAAGGAAATATTTATGATAGAGAAATTGAATAATGGCAGATCAAAAGTTGAGTCTTTTGGTAACACGTTAAAAATTACTATTCCATCCAAGAAAAAATGGTTTATTATATTATTCCTAGGTGTTTGGCTTGGAGGATGGTTTTTTGGAGAGAAATCAGCGATAGAAGGGATAACTGATTCTGATAATATTCTTGCGGATGGATTCTTACTCTTTTGGTTAGCTGGTTGGACTGTAGGTGGTTCTCTTGCCATTCTTGCAATTTTATGGCTGCTTTTTGGTAGTGAAATTATTTTATTGGAAAGAGGAATTATTAAAATATCAAAAGGTTTATTCAATACGCCCTTATTGTCAAAAAGTTATGAAGTAAATCATATTAAAAATTTTAGGATTATTTCTCCAGTTGAACCTAATGCTGATTTCTTTGGAATAAAGAGAAATATGGTTGATTATTTGGGATTTAAAGGAGGTATACTAAGTTTTGATTATGGAATGAAAACCATAAAGTTCGGAATCGCTATTGATGAAGCTGAAGCACAATATTTAGTAGAAAAACTTGGAAAGAAAGGATTAAATAAGGAAGAATAAGGTTTGTACGTATAAACAATAATAGTGCAAGCTGCAGTTTGTAGTAGCTTGAAAAAGAATTGTAAATTTGAATGAAACTGAAAGATAAGTGATTGTACGGTGCACACACTTTATTAAAACTGTGTCCCTAATTAAAAGAATATAAAATATATGAATGCTCCATCACTCGGCTATACTGATAATTATTCAAAGCGAAATTTATGGGAAGAAATAGCCGGATTTTATAAAGGTGAGTTTAACATAAAGTTTAATTCAGGACACGAACTTGAAATTCACAATACAATCATTCCCTATAAAAAGTGGAAATTATATATCTCAGTCTCTGACACTAGACCATTGAAAATTCGAATTCCTTTTATATCAAACCAGGATTTTGAATTAATAGTGAGTTGGGAAGATTTTATTGAAAAAATAATAAAATATTTCCGGAATAGAGATATGAAAACTGGATGGAGTGAATTTGACAATCGATATTTAATTAAGAGTAGTAATAATGCATTGTCAAGAAAAATATTGAATATAGACGTTCAAAAAGCTATCCTCAAGCATAACATTTATTCTTTAGCTTATCAGACCAACAAGAAAACAAGCAAATCTGAGCTATTATGTGTAATCAGTAGGCGTGTTGGAGATTTAGAATCAATCAAAGAAATAATTGATCTGCACCTATTGTTAATCGATATTTTTGAGGATCAAAGAATAATAAAATAATGGAGTAAGCACAGCTATTCAAACATTTCCTATGATTCATAAAAAGATTTTGAATTATCATGAATTGTGCTAACTTTGTAATTACAAAATATCAAAAAGCATGGAACTTTCAATAATCAAAATAGGAAACTCAAAAGGATTCAGATTGAGTAAAAACATACTTGAAAAATATAATATTAAGGATAAAGTTGAGCTTATATTGGAAAAAGGATATTTCATCATCCGACCAATCTCTCAACCACGAAAAAATTGGGAGAAGCAATTCAAAAAGATGAATGAAAATGGAGAAGATCAATTGCTATTTAATGACGTTTTTGAAGATGAAAACTTAGAAGAATGGATTTAAAACAATATGAAATAGTATTGGTCAATCTGGATCCAACTATTGGGAGTGAAATAAAAAAGACACGACCTTGTGTGATAATTTCTCCAAATGAAATGAATAAATACTTAAGGTCAATAGTTGTAGCACCCATGACAACTAAGTCTCATAAATATCCGACAAGAATAGAAGTTAAACATGATAATAAAATAGGGTGGGTGGTAATCGATCAAATCAGAACAATTGATAAGCAAAGGATTATCAGGGTATTAGGAAGATTATCTACACCAGAGATAAAAGAGGTTAAATCCATTCTCAAAGAAACCTATATTGATTGAATTAACAACTTACATTAACACTAGCTTTGCATACTCTTAATGCCATGAGGTCATCTTTGTTTATATTACTTATACTCTTATCAGCTTGTAATTCAAATATTTCTACTTCAAAACAGGAAAGGCTGTCAGATGTTCCTAATTCGGAAAATACCCAAAGTAATTTGATTGATATGCTAATTACTGATTTGAATTTTGATGATTTAAACGACACCTTAGAACTATCTGTGTCGCCTAGTGGAGATCCCGGGCTGTTTCGGGAAATACTTTTCAAGATTTCGAATAGTAAAGCTGTTATTTTTGAAGCGAATGATGCCTGGGACACTATTGATGAAGAATTCTTGGAGAAGAACAACAATGATATTTCATCAGAACATGTTTTTATTAAAAAATATAGTAATTACTCATTAGTAATTTTAATGGGTTGGCGTTATGGCAGCGGACGTGAGGATTTTACTATTTTTAAGATTATTGGTGATTCGGTTCGTAAGATATTTGACAAACCATATGATATTATTGGTGAGTTAGTTGATTTAAATAGTGATAATTATCCTGAAATTATAGTACGGAATCATTGGGAAGTATACATTCCTGTGGATAGTCTGGATGCCAACATTGGGACATATTCTCCGTTTCATATCTATTCGATAGGGAATGATGAAGTGTATTTAGATACTGCTTTGACCATTAGTTATAATAAGAAGTATTATGTATTTAAAGGGCTGAATTATGATAATGACATAAAAATACTATATCCTAGAAAAAATGGTGTGCCAACATTGTTTGAATAATTATTGGATATGCCTGCACCTAATAATATGCTTATATGCTTCTGAAATCAAGAATTAGTTTTATTTGTAGACTATTAAAAATTGACAATGGGGAATAGAAAAAAAGAAATCATAAGCAGATATGTCAAATATTTAATTGGTCTTTGGCTCCTAAATTTAATGCTTTACAGACTTGGAAGTTATATTATTCTTCCTCACAGCATGATTGATTATAAAGTGATAACATTCCTTATTGATATTGGTTGGACTATTATTATTTGCAATCTAATAATGGCAATAATCATTTTTAGAAAAATGAAGAAAACGAATACGTTAAATTGGTGGATTTTAGTTGTTACAATAATAAATAAAGAAGTTGGTGCTATCTTTTTTCTTTTGTACTTAAATGAAAGTGACATTATTCAAGAATAAGCAATTGTATATACTTAATTTAGGATACTTAACAGTTGAAAAAGCTATGGCAGAAATACTCATTTGATGATTTAATCTCAATTTGGATATTAAGGGCCTTTATAAACTTCGAGAATCTTCGTGTAAAATTTCTGTCACGAAGATGCACGAAGAATACACAAAGACACACGAAGAGAAAGCATTTCTCTTAGCGTAATTGCATGATATTTTATTATCTTGCCTAAAAAAAATCAATTGGTGGAAACGACTTCTGATCGGATGAATATTGAAAACAGAAATTTTGAAAGCGAATTTCAACTGACTGCCTCACGTAGCAGTGGCCCAGGTGGGCAGCATGTCAATAAAGTCAACACACGAATTGAATTACGTTTTTCTATTCATAAGTCAGCCCTGCTCAGCCCTGAGGAAAAGGAGTTGGTATTGCATAAATTGAAAAATAGAATTAACAGCGAGGGTGAGTTGATTTTAACTTCACAATCTGAGCGATCTCAACTAAATAACAAGGCAAAGGTTATTCAAAAGTTTTATGAGCTAATTGGTAAAGCACTCAGCAAACCCAAAATAAGAAAAGCAAGCAAGCCCTCAAAAAGAGTTATTGAAAAGCGTTTGTTGGCTAAGCGTAAACAAGGGGAGAAGAAACAGAATAGAACACTACCTCCCAGTGATTAAGATAATGGGATCTTACAACCACATAAAAGCATCTGAATTTGTTTCAAATACTCTGACCTGTATTAAGGTTTCCTGTAGTGATTGAACAATTTTATTGGCTAATAAATTTTGCTTGCGGTTTGCAACAACAGCAATTTTGTCTATTGAAAAGATGGGTTTATTTGCTTCAAAGGGTAAGTTAACACTTTTATTGGCCACTTTTACTTTTACATTTGAGATATCTAAAAGTAAATTTTGCTTTTGTTTGTCTTGAATCTCTGCTTTTGTAGATATGATGAAATCGAATAGCTGGTTTATTGTTAACTCATGTAAAGCAATTGCTACGATTACTGTATTATTTCTTAAATAATCAATTAGAAAGGTGCTATGAGAAGATAATTTCATATACAATAATATAAATTTCAGGGTAGGCTTTGCAAATGTATTTCTTATGGTGCTGTCTATGTGTCTGTTGCGGTGTTGATTTTATTTAAAAACTTCGCTTTAATTATTTGTTTTTGAAATTTAATCCCTTTTGGAAATTGCGCACTTTCAGATTATTATTTTATGTAAATTTGATGTATTGCTCATCTTTTCGATACCTTTTATGATAAAGATGTGATAGTTTGATCGAATAATTATTTAATACTATGACTGACGAATATCCAGGGATTTTAAAAAGAGTGAAAGCTTATGTTGCTGATTGGGTAGTCATTCTCCTATTGATGATTATTGCTTATCTCATTTTTTCACAATTTAATAATGTAGCTGATAGCGTAAGGATTATTGTATTTCTTTTCATTTTTCTTATTTACGATCCCCTTTTTACCAGCCTGTTTGGAGGAACAATTGGTCATTTACTAAATGGTATTCGGGTAAAACGAGCAGTTGATGAAGAACGAAACATTATTTTCCCATTGGCATTAATTCGCTTTATTTTTAAAACACTATTGGGTTGGTTGTCCATGATCACTGTGAATGGGAATGCTAAGCAGAAAGCTATTCACGACATAATTGTTCGATCTGTAGTTATTTGTAAGCATGAAAAATAGAAATAATCTATCGCCAGATGACTATTTACACCTGTTATGCGATAATAAAAGAGATTTAAATCATAACTAATCTGCCTTAATGATGAAACAAGCATGAGTATAAGTCTACCCAAACAAGGAAATGACTATATGCGAGTTCCATATGACCTTTTAAAATAATTATAGACATATGAAACAAGCTTTCCTTTTATTGCTATTTATAAGTTCAACTTTCTTGCTTTATAGTCAGCAAATAGTTGATAGTCTTTGCAAAGCTGCTATTGAGCTTACTTATCAAGATGTGACTTATGATCCAGCCTATCGGGTTATAGCCTATCCAAATGGAGATGTTGCTGCTGATAAGGGAGTTTGCACCGATGTTATCATAAGAGCATACAGAAAGATTGGAATTGATCTTCAGAAAGAGGTTCATGAAGATATGAAAAAGAATTTCAGTGCATATCCACAAATTTGGGGATTAACAAAACCAGACAAAAATATTGATCACAGAAGAGTGCCAAACCTCATGACTTATTTTAAAAGTCAAGGGGCTGAAAAACCAATTAATCAAAATGCAAAAGATTATGTAGCTGGTGATATTGTTTGTTGGGACTTAGGAGGTGGTATTACACATATTGGAATAGTTGTTCCGATAAAGTCAGATGATAAACTAAGAAACAAGATCGTTCATAATATTGGTGCAGGGCAGGTTTTGGAAGATTGTCTTTTTGACTTCCAAATTATTGGACATTATCGATTTAGTCAAGTTTTATCAAACTGATTGCATTTGAATAAGTAGGTCTATTTGCCTGAAATAGGAATGTCATCCAGCTTTTGATACACAAAATCAAAGCCTTCTGAAGTAATACTTTTAGCTGACACTCGACTACCATATAAAAGGATGGAGGACATTTCACCCATAAATAGCTTTAGAATAAAAACCGGAATATTAGGCAAGAACAAATGCCGGGAAAGTTTATTAGCTAATATTTTGGTAAAATCACTGTTTGTTATAAAATCAGGAGCCACAGCATTATAGACCGAATTGGCCAATTTTTTTTCGATTGCAAAAAGAAAAACACGGGCAAGATCACTTATTTCTATCCAGGGGATGTATTGCTTTCCACTTCCTAAAAAAGCACCAAATCCTGCTCGAATTGGTTTTAACATCTTCTGAAGTGCTCCTCCCTGATTGGAAAGAACAACACCTATGCGAAATTTGAATACTT
>JABINZ010000058.1 GCA_018698135.1 Bacteroidota bacterium | reverse complement strand
TAAATCACAGACGCTTTAACAGCGGTTGCACAATAAAGAATAATTTCCTTATCGGGTTCCAATCCATCAGCTTTAGCTATTTCTGTTATTAATTCTCTGCTCTTGAAAGATTTGTTGAGGTTTAAAACACTTTCCCAATAAAATAACGTTGCTCCGGGAATGTGACCTAAATTATTAAATTCTTCTTTACTCCTTACATCTATAAGGAGTATATCAGGATTGCTCGTACTGGCTTCTACATCCTTGATGCTGGAGAAAACACTTTCATTTAATTGCAAATTATTTTTCACCTTCTTAAAAGGCGTTGGGTTTTTTGTAACAGGATATCCTTTTGCATACCACTCATCAAAATGACCAGATAAGATTTTTATCTGCGTGAGGCCCAGATATTGAAGTGCCCAAAAAACCCGACAAGCATATTTGTTGCTCCCATCATCATACAATATAATTTGCTTGCTAAAATCAATTCCTTTAAGACCAAAATAATTAGTCAACTCTTCGGAATTCATTAATATTCCCATTTCGCTAGGCTTTATATACATTTCTGTATGCCAGATCTGCAAAGCACCTTTTATGTGTGAGGTTTTAAAATCCGCTTCTTTTTGACAAGAAACAATTTGAACATTTTCATCATTAAGTATTGCTTTTAAATCGTCAGCAGTAATCAATGAATTAGCATGTAGGGATGAAAATCCAAGACTTAAAAAAGCAAGTAGCACAAATGTATTAACCAATCTTTTCATGATTTTATAATTTAGATATTAGCAACCACCTACTTCGGCATGATCGTCATGAGATTCTTCAATCCGATCATAAACCTTGGGATAATCTAATTCCCAAGCCTTAAAGCCACCCTCCAGATATTGAACATTGCTATATCCTAAATGATGAAGCGTATGTGCTGCTAAAATACCTCTGTCTCCTTTTTTGCAATACACAATAATTGGGAAATCCTTTTCAGGCATATTGAGTTTTTTTCCTTCCCAAAACTCTTTTTTACCAATGTTGAATTCCAATGTGCCTCTCGACAAACACACAGATCCTGGGATAAATCCAGGCTTGTGTTCATTTAAATCCCTGACATCCAGCAATAGATAATCATCACCATTATCAAGCATTTTTTTCAAGTCTGAAGTGCTTACTTTTTCAACTTGTTTAAGCGCATTATCAACCATTTCCTTTGGTGTAAACGTTGTTTTTTCATGGCATGCAGTAAAAACTAAAGAAAACAGTATTGTGCTAAAAATTATTGCTTTTATCTTTTTCATCTTTCTATAGTTGTTTTTTATTTTTCGGTTTCTGGCTTTCCAATTGTTCATCCTTTACTTTTTTCTCAGTATCCCCAAGAGCTTCGGCCATCACATCTTTAACTTTTTTTGAAGACAAATCATTTTTTGCTGATTTGATATTCTTGCCAGCCTCTTCTATTGCTTCCTCAACAATATCTTTTACTTCATCATCATCCATTTCTTCCCATCCTGTAACCATGGCTTTCAAATTTGAAAAAACAGTATGTCCTGTTGTAATTAAGTACAGATGAACAATTAAAAAAGAAACAAGTACAAAAGCTCCTAATGTATGAATTAAGGCAATTGGTTTCAATGTAGCAATCTCAAAGCCTGAAGATGGGTAGTGAAAAAACATGTAAAATAGGCCTGAAACTACCATTATCGGTAAAACAAGAACAATCAAACCCAAATAAATAATTCTTTGTAATGGGTTCAATTTGCTTAGTGTTCTTTTTCGGGTTGGATGGGGCGCATTTCTGAATATTCCAGTTAAATAATAATCCATTTGTGCTTTCAAATTCTTTTTTGTGGGTATATAATTCCTCCATTGCTCGGTAGAAATATGCCAAAAGAAGGCAAAAATAATAAGAACAATAAATGCCCATGCAGCATAATTATGCCATTGAACTGCCGTTTCATAACCAAACAAATTGAAGGAGCTATGAATTTCGAAACCGGTTAACATAAGTGCAAGAACCAAAACTGTTTGTGTCCAATGCCAGAACCTTTCGAATCCTTTATATAAATATACTTTCTTCATCGTAAATTTTATTTATTTATCTCTCCCTTAATCAATTGGTCAACTACACAGTTTTTTTTCATACTAATCCGGCAAATTAAGTGAATAGAAACACCAATGAAGGAAAATATGATTAAAAGGATACCAATAATATCCAAGCCTAAAATTCGATCACGACCAGGCATGTAAAATCCAGAAAGGCTTTCTAGTCGCCCATTATTTCGAATGTGGCAATCCTTACATTTCAGTGATTCTTCTTTTGGTGAAACCATGTGGCTCAACGGCCAATACATCTCCGTTTCAACAAAACCATATTCGCCACTATAAGCCTGTCCGATATATTCCATCCCTTTTTGAGAGGCAATCTGCCAATCAAAGTCTTTCCAGTAAGCCCCCTTTCCTTTTTCTTTATCCCATAATTTGGGTTGAATAAGGGTCATGTTTTTTGTATCATAAATCTGTTTTCCTCGATGCACTTTAACAGGCCAAATTTTAGAACACTCTGCTGATTTTTTCTTTTTGCCTTTATCGCAATAGGAGCCTGATAATGTATTCATTTGAACAGGAACATCCTTAATTTTATCTTCAATTAACTGATGATCGGCTATTCCATTAAACCAATAGTATTCAGGTATAACATGATCGTCCCAAATAAAAGTTCCCTTAATTCCCATATATTTATGGTTTCCGTCAGCATCGTTCCAATGCATAGGTTCTCCCTGATCGTCAAGAATTCCTGCAGTAGACCAATCCCATATCATTTTTGTACTATTTACTTTCGCGTATTGGGGAATATGGCATGTCTGACAAGCAACTCTTAAATTATGTTCGTTTAATATTTTATCAGCATGTGGTTCTTTGGTGTGACATTGTGCGCAAGTAGCCCTGCTTTTGTTTTCTGATGAAAGTGCATAAAGCTTACCTGCCATCTGGTGATTCTCCGTTACATGACAATCTGTACAAGTCATATCCAATCCATGTTTTGCCATATGCACATCCACATCTTCGGTACAATCTAACAAGGCAATTTCAAGGTCTCCATGTTTTACATTATTTCCGCCACCACCCCAAAAATGGCAAACACCACAATTTTCTTTTGTAGGCAATCCAACATTTCTAGCCACAAAGGTTAAGTCAACACTTGTTTTTGCCTGTCCTCCCACACCACTTTCTTTTTTATATGTTCCTGTATTGTCATGGCAAACCAGACAATCGATGTTTTCAGGATTTGAAAAGTCAAAATCTTTATTTTCCCAGCCATAACCAATATGACACCTGGTGCAGGTTGCTTCACTTGCACGTGTGCCTATGCAAAAATTATTTAGGATATTTCGTTTCCCAATTGGAACAATTCCTTTGCCTTCAATTTCTTCTTCTCTTTGCCACAACCAATGTGAGGTATGAAGCAATTCTTTTCCTCTTTCAGTATGACAAGATAAACATGCTTTAGTTACTTCTGGCCCCGATTCAAATTGTTTTTGCAACTCCTCTAATTTGAAATGATAGATCGCTTTTTTATCCATCTTTGATTTAACAAAAACCTCATTTTTCACAAGTTCCCCTGAATTACCATAGTTCTTCACAATAAGAACTGCAATTAAAATAGGAATGAGAAGTATGCTTAAAAATACCAAAACTCTTTGCATAAAAATGGAATTAAATTTCAGAAAATCAATAATACAAAACTAGACACAAGCTGTTTCACTATTTCTTTTCAGAAACACTACCTAATCAACAAATCGAATGGTTTTCAGCATCTTGGAAACTTACATAGATCAAGTATTATCATGTTATTAAGCATTGCTTAAATCAAAATTGATCAAATTTCCATAATATTGTTAGTGACTAATAAAATCAGTATGGCTAATAATATTATAAGCTGTTTACATTGCAAAAACAAAAGCTCGTGTTTTGAAAAATTATCAGATGAAGAACTTCAGTTTATGAATAATCATCGGGTTGAAATTAAATTCAAAAAAGGAGAAATTATTTGCAAGCAGGGATCAATGGCTTCAAATATTATGTACCTGAAAAATGGACTGGCAAAATTATATTTTGAAAAAAACAAACAAAAAAACCTGATTCTGCGAATTATCTCAACAGGATCAATGTTTGCCCTTCCTTCTATCTCCAACAACATCCTCTATTATTCTGCGATGAGTTATGAAGATTCCCATGTTTGCATGATCGATATAGATGTGTTTAAAAATGTGATGAACAACAACGCTAAATTTGCTTCAGAAGTTGTAGATATCATTAATGAAAATACTATTCAGGGCTATGAAAGAATGTATTGCCTGACACAAAATCATCTTTCAGGTCGTATGGCAAATATACTTTTATGCCTATCTGAGAACATTTATAAAAATGATGCGTTTGAATTGCAATTAAGTCGAAGGGATATTGCTGAATTAACCAATATGTCGGTGGAGAGTGTTACCCGTATTTTAAGAGGCTTTAAAGATGAAAACCTGATAGAATTAAATGGGAAACACTTAAAAATTATGAGCAGGGAAAACCTGTCAAAAATTTGCGAAGTCGGTTAAAATGCCGAAAACTTTTCTTGCTTAGTGTTCGCAATAAAGATCATCCTGATGATCTAATTTATCCTCAAGAAATAACTCAACTGCCTTGCGGGCAATTACTTCTTTGGTAATAAAAACTTGTTTGTTTGAACTCGTCATATCTGTTACCAAACGCTTTCCCATTCCTCCGGCAATTACAATCGAACAATTTTCGAGAGCTTGTAAAATTCCTTGATGAGAATGATGGTGCTCATCGCCTCCCTGATGTCCATGGCTGACATGTAAGCCTTGTGAATGACCTGTAAATCGATTATCCACGAACTCTTCGTTCTGAATAACTCCTTCCTCAATGGTAAATACTATAAATCCTTTGGCGCGTCCAAAGTGCCTTGATATCTGGCTTCCATTATCACTTGGTATGGCTATTTTCATTTTTATCTTCTTTTTTCTTTAAATATAATTGATGATGATATGAATTTTCTCGAATCATTTTCTTCCCACAATCTGGACAAACCTCCTGTTTACAAGGAATACCCTTTTTATGAACATATTTTTTATCGCATCGAATACAAATACAATTTCCTTTGTTTCCGTCCATAATTATTTATTTAATTGCCTGACATCATCTGAATTACAATAATTACACGCATTATTCTTGTCTTGAGAAATGCTTAACTGAAAGCAACTATTACATCTATACCAAAAATCATCGGTTTCGTAATTTCCTCCCTCAAAAAGCAAAGCTTTTCCTTCAATAAACGATTTTGCAATCTGCTTTCGGGCTTTTTCATAAATTCTTGTAAAAGTTGGTCTGGAAATATTCATTTTTATAGCCGATTCTTCATGTGTATAATTCAGGTAATCCGATAAGCGAATGGATTCATACTCTTCAAATAACAAAATAACAGGCTCTAAATCTTTCATTGGAATTCCAAAGGGTTTAAAACCCTCCATCATAGGAGGTCCATTTATTTTTCGTTTATGTTTTGGTCTCGACATAATTAATTTGAACCAAATGTATGTATTTTTATGAACATATGTTCATAATTATGTCTTCTTTTAATACGATATTTTAATTTTATTTTTGAAAAAAATATGTAGGTTTGACTTTTTATGAAAGTAGCATTGTTTTATATATTCCTGTTTACAACAACAATGGGGTGGTCGCAAAACTTAAAATACGACATTCTATATAATGGTAAAGATGTAGGCAATTTGGATGCTGTTATTACCCGAAAAGGCAATACACTCAACTTGGATTTGGTTAGTAAAGTGGTTGCAAAAGTGATAATAACAGTAGAAGTAAAATACACCATGAAAGTTAAATACGTGAATGATGAATTGTATTCTTCAACCGTAATAACCTATTTAAATGGAAATGTTCGCTCAAGCATGCAGGTCGTAAAAAAGAATGGCTATTATTTGGTTAATGAAGATGGCGACCTAAGAAAGTTTTATGGAAAAATAACAATTTCTGATGGTATATTGTGCATCGTTGAGCCCAAATATGTTGATGCAATTTTTTCAGAATTTGATGCCATCAATAAGCCAATTAAAAAAACAGCAAATGGGCGATACACGATGTCACACCCCAGAAACAGTAACCATACAGATTATATATACAAAGATGGAGTTTTGCAGCAATCAACTGTGCATTACACCTTAGCCACATTTGTCATTAGAAAAAAATAATTCAAAAGTTCAATCCATCAGAAAAACTCATATATACTAAATTACATGTTTAAATAAAAGCCATTATCTTTGATTAACTAACGTTTCGTGATAAATGTCCGATAATAAAGAATATAAATACCCCATTAAACACACGGCCTTCAATTGGTTTTTTACCCGCAGAATTCTCAGACGCATTAATAAAAACATAGAAGAAATAGGATTTGCAAAAGCCTTTGCCCGAGTAATTGATTCTGTCAGTAAAAAAATGGATGTTCAGCGGCACCCTGATGCAATAAAGACCTTAAGTGAAGATCCTGTATTGCTGATTACCAATCATCCTGCTGAATTAGATGCCATGGTTTTGCTGAGCAGTTTGCCTACACGCAAAGATGTTTTTATGCTCATTAATAATTCCTTTATTTCGGTACTGCCTGCATTTGATCCACATTGCATTCCTGTTTACGTTAATTACAGAACACAGGGAGACGAAAGAGAAACCATGCGAGCAAAAGTATTGAAAAGAATTCATTATAGTCCTTTACTTACATTGGAAGAGTCGAAAGTAAAAAACAGAGAGGCCATAGGTGTTTCTGCAAAGGCAATTGACG
Source organism: Bacteroidota bacterium (assembly GCA_018698135.1). Taxonomy (NCBI): domain Bacteria; kingdom Pseudomonadati; phylum Bacteroidota; species Bacteroidota bacterium. The sequence continues at coordinate 665 of JABINZ010000058.1, read as the reverse complement.
ATGGTGGAGTCATATTACTGGCTCCCGGTTTTGGTAATAATGATACAGAGTTTAAAATTGGTTTGGGTTATATGCTTAATGCTGTTTCGATTCCTGAGAAGGCGAAGATAATTATGACCCATATTTCAGGTACTTCCAAATTGGATTATTTCAGAGCAATTCCTTTGTTAAAAAAAGTTCTACCTCGTTTTCGGATCATTTATTCTGGTCCTGCTGAATTGAAAAAATTTGTGAGTGGAGATCCAAAAGTTGATACAAAGAGTTTGCAGGATTATTATTTCAATTGGGTTAACACTGAAATTCTTCCAAAACTAAAAAACAAATAAATGAAATTTAGTTGCCAGGTTGAAATTAATGCTCCTATCGATCAAGTTCTTGAACTATTTGTTAATCCTGATAATTTAAAAGAATTGCAAGATGGATTTATTAGTCATGATCATGTCAGTGGTAATCCAGGCGAGAAAGACGCTAAATCGAAGTTTATTTATAAATCGGGCAGAAACACGATTGAACTCATCGAAACCATCCGTATTAACAAACTTCCTGAAGAATTTCTAGCCTTATATGAAGCCAAACAAATGATCAATACAATGTCGAGTTCATTTACACAGATTGATGAAAGCAAAACACTGTATACATCCAACCTCGAATACATAAGCTTCCAT
>JABINZ010000057.1 GCA_018698135.1 Bacteroidota bacterium | reverse complement strand
TTGGTTGTGTAAAAGAAATCAGAATATCTTTACATAATGAAAACAGATGAAATTATAAAACTACCAGTTGAAAGAGATGTTGAGAGTAAGTCGATACTCAAAAAATTGACTCATGCTCATCGTGCCTTAGCTGAACTTAAAGGAATTATTTTTAGTATTCCGAATGAGAATATTTTAATAAATACACTGGGGCTGCAAGAAGCAAAAGACAGTTCTGCAATAGAAAATATAATAACTACACATGATGATATTTTTAAATCTGAGTTAAATCTTGAGGGATTTAAATCACCAAATGCCAAGGAAATACAGAATTACATTTCAGCATTGAAATTGGGTTACGGACTCATATCAAAAAATAAAATTCTTACAAATAATGATATAATTGCCATACAATCAGAACTTGAGAAGAATAATGCCGGATTTCGAAAAGTACCTGGAACCACTCTAAAAAATGCAGCGACTGGAGAAGTTGTTTATACCCCTCCTCAAGACTATAAAAAAATTCAAGAATTGATGTCAAATCTTGCGCAATTTATCAATGATAAGAAAATTTGTGACTTTGATCCATTGGTAAAAATGGCAATTATTCACTATCAGTTTGAAAGTATACACCCTTTTTATGATGGAAATGGGCGAACTGGCCGAATAATTAATGTTTTGTATCTAGTAATGAGCAACTTAATAGATCTACCGATTTTATATCTAAGCAGATATATAACCGAGAACAAAAGTGAATATTATAGCCTATTACAGGAAGTTAGAAATTCTGGTTCATTTGAGAATTGGATACTATATTTATTAAATGGAATTGAAAAGATTGCCCTGGAAACCATAATAGTAATTGGTAAAATGAGAGAACTAATATTTGAATATAAATATTTGCTTCGAAATAACTACAAATTCTATAGCCAGGATTTACTAAACAACTTATTCAAACACCCCTATACCAAAATTGAGTTTATAGAAAATGATTTAAATGTATCTCGCATAACCGCGGCGAAATATTTAAACCGCCTGGCTGCAGATGGTCTACTTGTTAAGAAAAAATTAGGGACTGGTAACTATTACATCAACTATAAACTGGTTGAATTACTTACACAGATGACATAATGTATTTTTTGTTTGGAACCGCTTATAAGATTAATCAATGCCCAATACAACGCCTCAAACGAGCGATAGAACATTTGTTGTGATTTTGGAAATTTTGGGTAAAATCAAGAAGTTGAGTCAACCTGCTGGCAAGTTAACATTACAACCCTGTTGAAAACGGTTGTTAGAATTAAATTAATGATAGGGAGTAAGATGAAATATATATGTATAATAATAGTAATCGTGACATTCTCATTCGGCTCAGATAATCCTCCATATGGAAAAGGATCAGGTTCATTGCAGTTTAGACTTGATGAGAATTTTTCTATTAGCAATTATGAAGGAGCATTGTTTTCCTATCAATATGGTTTATCAGAGTCAACATCGATTAGGTACGGAGTTTCTTTTGACGCATTTACTTCAAAAGATGACGAAGATGATAACCAGTATATTGATTCTGATGATCCACATTTGATCGATGAATTAAATAGAAGGAATGAAATTGATTTTCAATTGTGGTGTTCATATATTCGATTCATGAAACCGTCTGGTGAAATAGTTTTATATTATGGTTTTGGTCCAATATTTTCTTATGAACATGATTATCGTAAGCAAACAATTGAAGATAGTAGCTGGGATAATGACTCTATTTATCAGTCACCGTCCAATACCTATGGATTAGGTCTTCACTCCATCTTAGGTATTGAATGGTTCAAACATAGAAATATCAGCTTCCTATTTGAATATGGTTGCAGAATAGAATACATAAAGACCTTATATGAGCAAGAGTATTCTGACCATTACAATGCAGATGATAGGATTGTTTCTCGAGATTATTCCAGAATTGATTTCTCTGCTAACGAAGTGAAACTTGGTATTTCTTTTTATTTCAAGATGGGTGATGAATGAAACTTCATCGAATTATTATAATTTCTCTATTAATCCCACAGTTATTAATCATTAGTTCCTGTGAACAGAGTGATCTACCATTTACACCTGAAGATTATCATTTTTATGTCAGTTTGTATAATCGAGAATTATCATACAGAAGCGTTGAAGGAAATGGGAAGCCGAGAAGAGATCATAACGAAACTTTTGAAAGAGAACTTGGGAGATTTACATTACCAAATATACCTATTGACCTAACAAATGCCATCCAATATTATCTACCAAATTCACAAAGCCCTATTCAGCTAGAAACGAGTTCGATTGATTACAGTAAGGAAATGGGAAGCGTATCAATTGTGTTAGATCCGGTTTATGGACAAAAAAAATACTACCATATGAATAAGAATGATTCACAATCCATTAATTTGAGTTATTCAAATAATGCTGATGTCGATATGTATGTTTTTTTACTTGAAGATTTTGTACAAGGTACGGGGTCAATTGAATTAGTGATTGGTAGTGAATCGTTCTCTGATACACTGATAGTTTCCACAAACAACAATTTAGTTTTGACTCCAAATAATATCCAGATTTCCCCTATTGATCTATCAAATATTGAAGAGGATCTTGCTTTTAGGTTGAACATTGGAAGAAGTCTTTGGAGGGATAATGTCTATTGTTTATATCTATTTTCTAATTATGAACCTGGCACCTATTGGTTTCGTGGTATTACTGAATCCTCGTTGGGTTACTATGATTTTTCAGGTGTTAACACCAATTTTCAATTTTATGCCTACCTGTTAGAGTTATGATAACATTTAATTTAAAAACATGAAAAAAACAATCATATTTTTAATCTCCATTAGCTGTATAGTCTGGTGTAAATCCCCGAAATTTGATGTTACACTGAATGATGGTGGGAAAATCAGTTCGGTAAAGTTTGTTAAAGTTCAAAACGACTCCATTTATTGTACTAAGTGGAGAAAGCAAGAATTCGTTTTTTTCTACGGAGATATTGATGAAATAAAACAAAATCAATATTCATTGGCAGCATATGGTGTTTTAATTGGCATTGGAGTTTCTATACTAAGCCAGGATATAAATTTGAATACCAAAAATCTGGACTTCCCTAACTTTGCAGGACAGTGAAAGAAGTCATAAATTAACCTTACAGAGGAGGATTTATGACACAGAAGAGACGCAAATACCCGAAAGAGTTTAAGATCGACGCCGTTGAACTATTGTTAAAAAAGGGTCGGC
>JABINZ010000056.1 GCA_018698135.1 Bacteroidota bacterium | reverse complement strand
ATTTGTTCCAGGATACAAAAAAGTAGCCTTGCCAAATGCTGCCAAGGCTACGCAAGATAGTCTTTCATAGAAAGATCTTCTTCTTATGTAAAGATACTTTTTTCGTCTTTTACTTGGTTATTTAAACAGTACCTTTTTTTATACGTCTTTCAGGCATCATTTTAGATGCTATTGACAATTATAATTGCCCTTAATCATGCAACTACAAAACACACGATTTTCAAAAAAAGAGGAACTAGCTAATGCCATTTCGCACGGAATTGGTTTGATCATAGCCATTACGGCTTCCATCGTTTTACTTATTATTTCAATTCAAAATCACAATATTTGGCAGATTGTGAGTGTTGCTATTTTTGGCTCAACGCTTATTCTACTTTACTTTTCATCCACCATGAATCATTCACTGCTCATTGGTAATGCCAAAGATTTCTTTCATAATTTCGACCAGATTGCGATTTACTTTTTAATAGCAGGAACCTATACACCTATTGCATTATCGGTTATTCGAGTTGAAGGTGGTTGGCTAATGTTTGGTATTGAATGGAGTTTTGCACTTGCAGGACTACTGGTAAAAGCTTTTATCCCAAACAAATTTGAGAGAGGAGTAAATACATTTGTTATTATCTCTTATGTAATTATGGGTTGGTTACTAGTGTTTTTCCTCAAACCACTCTTTAACAATCTATCAACAGTCAGTATCATTTTAATTTTTGCTGGTGGATTATTCTATACAGTAGGAATATTGTTCTTCAAATTGGAAAAACTTAAATTCTCGCACCTTATTTGGCACTTATTTGTTATTGGTGGTAGTGTATGCCATTGGTTGGCAATTTATTTTTTTATGCTGAATTATTAATCAATAAAAGCCCATCTCCCGAAGACTCGGAACAGACAGGCTTTTCTGGGTGAAAGACGGGATTATAGATTTTTAGTCCGCTCATTTTCTTATATTATTGATTTTCTTTTGTTTACAAGTTTATATTTCCATTATCCAGCTGACGCAAACTGACGCAACAACAAAATCAGGCTGTACACCCTGCTATGGCTGTTTTCTCGTTCCTGTAGATCATCAAAAGCGTTCAGTATAATTGATAAATATAAGACTTTCTCTTTAATAATCATCTATTATGTACTCTATTAGGTGTTTTTCGGATATGAAAATTTGTTCGCAAAACATTCAAAATCGTTCGGTAAAATGGAAAATTTGTTCGTAATACCTGAATCACTGAAAATATAAAGATTTATAGAATATTATGGTTACCTTTAACTTATAATTACTACTAAACTGCTGTTGGGAAAACAAAAAGATGAACTTCAGTAAGGGAACGTTTCTGATAATACTACTACTAACTCAATCCATCATAGTTTTGGGGCAGGAGAAGCTTAATATGGCTAAGAACAATACTGGCTTTATCGAAAACAAAGGCCAGATCCATAACCAGGATTTCCAACCAAATCCGGAAGTTAAATACCTGTTGAATTTGAACAATGGGCTGAATGTTCAGTTGAAGGCAAATAGTTTTAGTTACGATACTTATGTTATTGAGGCGAAGGCGAAGGCTGAGGCTCAGGAAAAGGAAAAGGATGAATTGGACATGTTTCGCCATCCCTTTGACAGTATTGATAATTATGAAATCATTTATCATTTCCACCGAATTGACATCGAACTGCTAAACGCAAATCCAAATCCAGAAATTATTGCAGAAGACCCATCAGAAGATTACCTCAACTACTACAATGCAGTAACCCCAGAAGAAGGAGCACCTTTTGTCCGATCGTTTCAAAAAGTAACCTACAAAAACATTTACCCAGGCATTGACCTCGAATTTTTCGTGCAGAAAAACAAAGAACAGCCTTTCAAATACAACTTCATTGTGCATCCCGGTGCAGATGTATCACAAATCAGGCTTAAATACAATGGAGCCAGCAGTCTCAAACTCGAAAACGGACAAATCCTCATTGAAACAGCAAATGGGAATTTCCATGAAAGCCTCCCCGAAAGTTGGCTTCTGGAAAACAATAAACTAATAAATGCCCAATACAAAGCATTTGATAAAAACATTTTTGGATTTGAAATAAATGAATATTCAAAACTTCAAACATTATTAATTGATCCGGTACCTGTTATTAAATGGGCGACCTATTATGGAGGAAGTGGAACAGATGTAGCACGCTCTATTATTCTTGATACGAGTCTGAATATTTTAACATCTGGATTTACTCAATCGAGTACTGCTATTGCAACATCAGGTGCTTATCAATCAAGTTATGCAGGAAATTATGATGTATTTATTGTAAAGATGGATCAAAATGGGCAGAGAATATGGGGTACTTATTATGGAGGTTCAAATTCCGATTATGATGGAAATATTATTAAAGATGATAGTAACAACCTATATATTTCAGGAAGGACGACATCTACTGCTGGCATAGCTACTTCGGGTTCTTATCAATCAACAATTGGAGGGCAAAGTGATGCATTTATTGTTAAATTTGATAATAATGGGCAGAGAATATGGGGTACTTATTATGGGGGCAGTACATATGATGGAAGTTATGATATTGCATTAGACTACAATAGAAATATAATAATTACTGGATCTACAAATTCTAGCTCTATTTCCAGCACAGGAGCACATCAAACTTCATTAGGAGGAAAACGGGATGCATTTATTGCCAAATTTAACCCAAACTGTCAACTTCAATGGGCTACCTATTATGGCGGTAGTGAACCTGATGAAGGGAATAGCCTGTGCATAGATTCATTGGGAAATATCTATTTAGCTGGAATTACCGAATCAACATCTCAGATTGCTTCTTCAAATGCGCATCAAACATCCTATGGTGGCGGTTCAGAAGATGTGTTTTTAGTAAAATTCGATTCAAATGGACAAAGACAATGGGGAACATATTTTGGTGGGAATAAATCAGATGAATGTAGATATAATTCTTTGGATATTACTGATGCAATTTATCTGGCAGGATTTTCATGGTCTACGACAAATATTTCAACATCCAATGCCTATCAGGTAAATAATGCAGGATCTGCTGATGGGTTTATTGCTAAATTTAGTTTTACTGGTCAAAGATTGAAAGCTACATATTATGGAAGCTACTATGCTGATTGGTTTAATGGTATCCAGGTGAATAAAAGAGGAGATTTATTTATTGCTGGACATGGTCAGTCTGATACAGGAATTACAACATCTGGTGCATATCAAACTTCATATCGTGGAAATAATGGGGGTTCTCCAAATGGCTACATAGCAAGGTTTGACACATCCCTTCAACTCAAATGGTGTACTTATTTTGGAGATACAGCAAGCGGATTAGATGATATTTATGTAGACTTGAACAACAATATATATGTTGTAGGCAGTTCTGGATCAAAATCATCAGTTGCAACAACTGGAGCACATCAAATTTATGCAAGAGGTAATAATGATGCAATAATTGCTAAGTTTTCCGATTGTTTTAATTCATATGATACAATTTCTGTTACTGCTTGCGGGAATTATGATTTTCATGGAACCATGCTCTATGATCCGGGCCAATATAAAGATACAATTGCAAATTATAAAGGCTGTGATAGTGTTATTACATTATATCTTGAAATTCTAGCTGTTCCCGATGCACAGTTTTCCATTATTGATACCTCTCAATGTCTAAATGACAACCTGTTCTGCTTTACAAATAATAGCACAATCGATTCAGGATCATTGACATATTATTGGGTGTTTGTAGGCAAAGATACATCTTCAATGGTTTCTCCTTCATATTCATATGGAAGTGATGGGACATATACAGTGCATCTAATTGCAACTTCTGATAATGGTTGCACTGATGCAGTTTTAAAAACTATTATTGTAAAACCTGAACCTGAACCTGATTTTAGTTTTGTTGACAGTACACTGTGTTTTAATAATAATTTATTCCAGATTTCAAATAATTCAGCAATCAATAGTGGAAACCTGAATTATCATTGGGATTTTGGAGATGGACAAACTTCAACAGCAATCAATCCAACTCATACTTACAATAGTATTGACACATTTAAAATTAAGCTTGTTGCAATTTCTGATCTCAATTGTTCAGATTCAATCACAAAAAGGGCAATCATTTATCCATCTCCTGTTTCAGATTTTTATGTGATAGACAGTACCCAATGTCTTACCGGCAACCTGTTTTCATTTATCAATAATTCCCAAATTGTTCAAAATGACAGCTTGAATTATTATTGGAATTTTGGAGATATGGATTCTTCTATATTACAAAACCCAACTCATGCTTATTCTGCTTTTGATACTTTTGAAGTAGCACTTATTGTCACTTCCTCCAATTATTGTTCTGATACTGTCAGTCACTCGGTCATTGTTTATCCCATGCCAAAAGCAGACTATTTTATATGGGACACTTCCCAATGCTTTGAACGCAATGCTTTTGGGTTTACAAATACTTCAAGCATCCCAAATGGTTCGATGGATTTTTCCTGGTGGTTCGGGGACGGAGGTACATCAACATTTAAGGATCCAGTTTATTCATATACTTATCCTGACACCTTCGATGTTCATCTGATAGCAACTTCTGATCAAGGCTGCATCGATTCAAGCTGGGGGAAATTATACATTCATGTTCATCCTGAACCTATTTCAGCTTTTTCTATTGACGACAGTGCCCAATGTCTGAATGAGAACTTATTTTCGTTCACCAATCAATCAACTATAAGTTCTGGTAGTTTTACGCAAAACTGGTATTTTGGAGATGGAGACACCATGAAAAGTCTGGATGCATTACATAACTATTCGATTTATGACACCTTGAGTGTCAGGCTAATTATTATTTCCGACTGGTTCTGTAAAGATTCTATCGAAAAAACAGTTGTAATTCATCCATCACCCGTAGCAGATTTTGTGAGTGATACTGCAAGTCTTTGTTTAAAAAATAACCTTTTCAGCTTTAATAATCTGAGCTCAATTCCTCATGGAAGTTTTAGTAATTATTGGGACTTTGGTGATTCCAGTTCTTCAATATTGAAAAATCCATGCCACACTTATGGATTTTTCGATACTTTCCAAGTAAAACTACTTGTTACATCTTCTCTCAATTGCATAGATTCAACAATCAAAGACATAATTGTACACTCAATGCCTGATGCAGCATTTTCAATTGGTGATCCAGATCAGTGCTTATTCAATAATAATTTTGTTTTCAACAACCTGTCAACCATTCCTCAATCAGTTGGATTAACTAACTATTGGGATTTTGGGGATGTCAATTATACCAATATAACAAGTCCTGTCCATACATATTCCTATTATGATACATTCAACATAAAATTGTTGGTGACAAGTGATTTCAATTGCATTGATTCAACAGAAAGAAAGCTTTTTGTGAGACCAATGCCACAAGCAGCCTTTGATGTTAGTGATTCTTCATTGTGTTTATTGGGGAATCATTTTTTATGCACAAATAATTCCACAGTTCCTTATGGAATCTTGAACTTTAATTGGGATTTTGGAAATTCTGAATATTCAGTTGTTAAAAAACCATTCATAGAATATAAAAATCAGGATACTTTCGATATCAAACTACTTGTTTCAACAGAATATGGTTGTAAAGATTCACTGTCAAAATCTGTCATTGTCAGGCCTATGCCGGAAGCAAAGTTTGATATTTCGGACAGTTCCCAATGTTTATCCAACAACACTTTCCAGTTCAACAACCTGTCAGGCATTTATTATGGAACGCTGGGATACAGCTGGACATTCGGGGATGGGGATTCTTCCATAACGAAAAATCCAAATCACAACTACAGCTGGTTTGATACATTCAGCATCCGTTTGATTGCCACATCAGATTACAATTGCAGGGATACCCTGTTTAAAAAAGCAATTGTTCATCCCATGCCAGTCGCATCTTTCGCTATCAACGACAGCGACCAATGTTTACGGGGAAATGCATATCATTTTACGAATGCAAGCATTATCCATCATGGCACATTACACTATGTATGGGATTTTGGAGATTTAAATACATCAACAGATAAAGATCCTGATCATTCCTTATTGCTTGATGATCTTTACACGGTTCAACTTCTTGCTATTTCAGACCAGGATTGCAAAGATTCCACTGAAAAGCAAGTAATTGTTTACCCAATGCCGAAGGCTGATTTTGTTGTGAATGATACAACCCAATGCCTGACCGGAAATAACTTTAAATTTACGAATAGCACCTCTATCAGCTATGGTTCATTGACCTATAGTTGGGAGGTTGGCTTCGGGCAATATTCAACCATACAAGCTCCTGATACCACTTTCAGGAACTGGGGAATATATCCTGTTCAGCTTATTGCAAAAAGTGACCAGGACTGTATTGATACTACTGGTGATGAACTGGTGGTTTATCCGATGCCAGTTGCAGCCTTTATTTTCATCAATAATTGCCTGGAAGATACCATGTATTTTTTTGACAGTTCATTTGTGGACAGCGGAACTGTTATGCAATGGTACTGGGATTTCAAAAATGGCAAAACCAGCACAAACCAAAATCCTTGGACAATCTTTTATGATACCGGTCAGAAATCAGTTACCATGACCAGCACTACAGATTTTGGCTGTGCCTCAGACACTACCCGCTATTTTGTGATTGAAGCACATGTTTCAGCACCTGAATTAGAAAGGTCAACAGTGGTGGATGATGAATATGTTTTAATAGAATGGGAAAAACCACTTGAGGGGATATTGAAGGAATATCATATTGAGCGGTCAACAGATACTATTTGGTGGGATTGGATTTCTGATGAAAGCTACTTCAATACCAGTTATGAAGATTATTTTGTTGATGTAGATGAACAATCATACATATACCGAATCAATGCAACAGATAGCTGTGATTATACAGGTGTTTATTCAAATATTGGGAAGAGTATTTTGTTGAGGGTGGATACAAGTGGAGCATATCCCAAATTGAGTTGGACAGCTTATGAACAATGGAAACAAGGAGTTTCAAATTACATGTTACAAGTTTCTGGTTGTAATATACAAAGAACAAATTGCAGTCCTTTTCAACCCATAACTAACAACCCAAAGCCCATATCTTTCATTGATAGTTCAACCAACATACAAGCATCCTTTTATTGTTACCGAGTAATCGCCTACCGCAATGGAGATTCTTTGCAGTCCGTTTCGAATGTTGTCTGTATTCCATCGGAGTTCAGATTATTCGTTCCAAACTCCTTTACCCCAAATGGGGATGGAGTTAATGACATTTTCCTGCCCAAAGGCATTTTTGTTTCTGAATATAATCTCCAAATTTTTAACCGCTGGGGAGAAAAATTGTTTGAAAGTGATGATATAAATACTGGATGGGATGGCATTTTCAAAGGAGAAGTTTGTCCTATGGGAACTTATTTATATCAGATCAAAGCCAAAGGAGCTAATGGGAAAAGCAAAGAGTTGAGTGGTACGATTCAGCTATTGAGATAAAAAAAAGGCTGCCATTTCTGACAACCTTTGGGTAAAACGCAGCGTATTCATAAAACTACAAATAAGCTGACTCACATACAAAAAGCGTCAGACAAAAGGATCTCAACTAATTGATTATCTGACACTTACAGCGATGGGTGAAAGACGGGATT
>JABINZ010000055.1 GCA_018698135.1 Bacteroidota bacterium | reverse complement strand
CGGCAGAGGGTGGTCACATTAGTCCGGCAGAGGGTGGTCAGTTTGCCCCGGCAAGGGTGGTCAGCTTAAACCAGCAAAGGGTGGTCAGTTTCATCGGCCTGTCCACCTTATGCCCTTTATGCCGAAAATGTCAGGAATAAAGATGATGCAGATGCAGATTCAATCAATGAAATACAGAAACTTAAATTAGCAGATTATGAGTTATCCATTGAAAAAGGAAACACAGTGACATTACCATCCAAGGATACTTCATCTACCAATGAAATACAAATGCTTTCCTTTGTAAACGACACACTCTTTCTGAACAATGGAGGTTTTGTTTACTTGGGTAATTACGATAACCTGATAGCCATCAGCCAGTTATTCCAGAAAGTCATTGCAGATAGTACCTACCTAAAACAACTCATTGACATCAATTCGATTTCAATTACTGACCTACATCAAATTTTAAACAACATTGAAGCAAAACACATTGCAGACAGTACAGCACTGGCAAATGATATTAAGGACGTTTCAGGCAATCTTACAATAGAAACCACAAATAGAATTGCTGAAGACAATGCACTGCTTTCAAAAATCATCTCAGACAGTTCTGCAATAGCTACAGACATAAATAATGTTTCCAATGATCTAGCCAGCGAAACAACAAACCGTATAGCATCTGACAATACGATTATTGCAAAACATACATCCGACAGCACCTTAATGGCAAATAATCTCATTGCCTTAAATGCAGGATTAAACACCGAAACATCCAACCGGATTGCTGCTGATATTAATTTAAGTAACAAGGATATTGCAGATAGCACTTATCTGAGAGGATTAATAAATACAAACATCAACGACATAAGTACAGAAACCACCAATCGAATCGCATCTGACAACTCAATAGAATCAAAAGCAACCACCGACAGCACTTTTTTCAAAGGCTTGAATGACAATCTGAATACTGCAATTAGCACAGAAACATCAAACCGTATTACAGCTGATAATACTTTAAGTAATAAAGAAATAGCTGATAGCGCATATCTGGGTAGTTTAATAAATACCAATGCCAATAACCTGAACACTCACATTTCCACCGATACAGATATAGACTCCACTAATGAAATTCAAACACTATCCCGTGCAGGATTAAACATCTCACTTTCCAAAACTTTTGGAAATATTTCTGTTGCAGATAATGATAATGATAGCTTGAACGAGTTGCAAGTATTTACTATTAATGGGGATACTTTGTTTTTATCAAAAGGAAATTTTTTAAAACTACCCTACGAAGCTAGTGATGGATTGGTTTTAGATCAAACGACATTTAAAGCATTAAACGATAGTAATCTCTGGAATGCAAATAAATTGCATGGAAAAACAATTTCAACAGATCCTCCGGATGCAGGTCAGTTTTTGAAATGGGATGGAACAGTTTGGAAACCAGTTAGTGATCCGGCAGGAGTTGGTAAGGGTTCAAATGCAACAACATTGATTTATTTAGGAAGCGGTTTTTAAAATTTTTTAAAAAAACAACAATGAAAAAAGGTATTTTTATTCTCTTAACTTTATTATTTTCAGGAATTTCGAGTTTTACAGTGAATGCTCAAAACAATTTGCAGTTTAATGAGGCAGTTTTTCTTGAAATATCTGGTATAGGAACTACTTCAGTTATGGGTATATATGAAATTAAATCTGATACAATTATAATTGATTCCGGAAAAGTTTGGAAAATAGAAAGTGCGAGAGCAAATACATTATCTATTCTAACAATAAATTCTGCATACATTACTGTAAATAGCAAAATTATAACAGGTAATCGAGGTGCTGAATTAGCATCTGTGCCAGTATTTCCGATTTGGCTCACTGCTGGATCATATATAATAAAACTTATAAGTACATCTTCCGATGAATCTTATGGATTCATTTCAGCTATTGAATTTAATATTGTTCAGTGAGTAGGTGTATTATTTTATACAATCAGTAAAAAATTAAACGCATGCTTTACCAACACATAAATTCCTGTTAATAGGGTTTCTAAATGTTAATTCCTTTTGTCATATTGTATTTATATATTGTAATGAATCTGCTTCAATGGTAAAATTAAAACGGTTAAGAGTGGTCACTTTCATCGTTATTTCCAGATAGCTTTAATGGCTACTTAATTGACAAGTATTTGCCCCCTATTTTGCCCCCCTAAACAAAAAAAGCCCGAATCAAACGATTCAGGCTTAATAGTGGTGATCCCTCAGGGTTCCTGATTAAATCGCTTAGGATCAGGGAATCAGCATTTTATAAATTACAATTTTTGCAAGTCCACCGCTAATACCATTTGTTATCTTGTACCATAATGGATTCGAACCCAAAGTTAGGGATCCTTGGTTAAATAGCAAAATGGGGTGATTAAAACATTACCCATTATTGATGTTAAAAGTGGATAATTGCTATTGAGATAATATATCTCATCTTTTTATCCAACAGCTTACTATTGCCAATAAACCCTCTTTTGTGTTAAATGTTTTGGAGAAACGAATACCTCTATTTTGACATTAGTGGTAAATGTTTTATGCGAAACAAGTGCCACAAAATCTGATATTGTGGTAAATGTTTTATATCTTTGCCATTAAACTCATCATGTATGTTCAACGATGATATAGAAAATACTGTGTTAAATTTTTTTCAGAAAAAGTCTCATTTTACTAAGTCAGACCTTGTCGAATATTACAGTAATAAAGGAATTGTTCTAACTGATGAAGGTTTTAGATCGAAATTGTACCGCTGGAGAAAGAAGGGTATTATTCATGATATTGCCAATGGGAAATATGTCATTAACAACAAATCGGTTTTTGTTCCACAGTCAGATGAAATAATAAAAAAAATAAATAAGTTGTATATTTCAAAATACGATGATGTTGATTATTGTATATGGTCAACAAGCTGGCTTTCCAATTACATGCACCATATCCCATTTTATTCTTTTTATGTGATTGAAACAGAAAAGGATATTTGTGAATCTACATTTTACCTGTTGAAAGATAATGGCATTAATGCGTATTATAATCCTAATACTGAGCAAATAGAAAAATATGTGTTACCAGAGGACGATAGTGTAATTGTTCGCAATCTGATTTCAAGGTCTCCAGGTAAAAAGTTTAATGATATTAGGTTTCCTTCCATCGAAAAAATTTTAGTAGATATCTTTTGTGACCAGGACGTCTTTTTTCTTCATTCAGGAAGGGAGCAAAAATGGATTTTTGAAAACATATTGAAAGCTTATAATATCAACTTCTCTACTTTACTTTCTTATGCGGAAAGGAGGAAGAGAGAAAAGGAGTTGCGTGAGTATTTGCTGAAGAATTTTGACGACATAGTAGAAGAAATTATAGGATGATACATAAGGATACGCTTACAAAAGAATGGATTACAAAATTCAGGGAAGAACCGGGATTGAATATAAGTGATCCAGCATTAATTGAGAAAATGATATTCGCATTATACCTGCTTGAATGTCTTGCAAAACAAACTATTGATTTTATATTTAAAGGAGGAACAAGCCTGATTCTGATACTGAATGAAAGTCACAGGTTTTCTGTTGATATTGATATAATCACTAATGTTAGCAGAGAAGAAATTGAGAGTATACTTGATGAGATTATACTTGATTCTGATTTTGAATCATATAAACTTGATGAGAAACGGAGTTATGAGAATGCCAAAATTCCGAAAGCTCATTATTTCCTGTATTATAAATCAAATTTCAATAACTCAGGAAACTATATTTTACTCGATCTTCTCTTTCAAGAAGATGTATATACTAAAACTAGTTTTACAAATATTAAATCATCCTGGTTAAAATATATTGAACCTGCTGTGAAGGTTAAAGTCCCAACTGTAAATGCTATTCTAGGAGATAAATTGACTGCTTTTGCTCCAAATACGACAGGTGTGCCTTATAACAGAAATAAAGAAGTTGAAATAATTAAACAGTTGTTCGATATATCTGTTTTGATTGATAAAGCTGATAAATATGAGCAAGTATTTCATGCTTTCACTAAAGTGGTAAATAAGGAAATAGCAATGAGGGAAATCAGTATAACTGGAAATACTGTTCTTGACGATATTGTTGATACTGCCTATCTAATTGCTAAGAGAGAGAAGAATAAAGGAGTTGAGCTTGAAAGGTTTAATGAAATTAGGGTAGGTTTATCAAAAATAACAAGCTTTATCATTGACCGAAATTTCCGGATTGATGAAGCCATTGAGGCTTCGGCCAAAGCAGCCTGGTTTGCAATGAAACTGAAGCATAGAGATTTTTCTCACATGGATTTGTACAATAATGAAATAGATATTGATTCTATGCAGATTGACCGCATAGAATACAACTATCTGAACAAATTGAAGAAGTCGAACAAACCTGCATTTTACTATTGGTGCAAATGCCTGGATTTAATGAAGGTGTAGTACTTTAATTACATTTAAAAATCGTTCAGGTGCTGTTTTGATGTCAATATGCTGAATATAAGAGGCTTACTTCTCAATAGATAAGAAAAGAATAACTTATGAAATATTGATAGTTATGATTTTATTTAGTGCATAATTATTGATATTTTAATTGTTAAAATTCAATTTTAACAAGCACTTTGATCTACTTTTTCCTAGAAATTTATTTGAATTATAATTGAATATTATTTGAATCTGATTTCGTTCTAGAATTGTGGAGCTTTCCACTACTGAGTAAACAATGAGTTTAAAATATCAGATATTGCTGCCAGGGCAGTAATGTTGTGCCTTTCTATATCTATTAACATATAATTATCTGAAAAAAACCATTAATTGCCGTTATAGCAGTAATATATAGTGATTTATTCAAAATATATTTGTTTGTTAAGTCAAGACATTGTAAATTTACTGTCTAAACAGTAATATATTGGATTTTATGAATGATCTGTCTAATATTATTAGGTATCACAGGAAAAAAGCAGGACTAAGTCAAAAGGCCTTGGCAGATCTTGCAGGAGTTGGTAAGACCGTGGTTTTTGATATTGAAAAAGGAAAAGAAACAGTACAGTTCAAATCAATCCTACGTGTAATGAAAGTTCTAAACATCCAATTTTCATATAACAGTCCTCTAATGGCTAATTATTTATCCGAAGATGAGAACAGCAAAAGTTAAAATTAACGGTGTTCATGCTGGTCACTTGGTTGAGTTCGACAAAAACCGTGAATATAGGTTTTCATATCTGCAAGGTTATTCCAGCAAGCCTATATCATTAACAATGCCGGTAGATATATCTGAATTTACCTTTGGATCATTCCCTCCTTTTTTTGATGGCCTTTTGCCTGAGGGGATACAACTTGACGGATTATTAAAATTCAGAAAAATAGATAAGGATGATTATTTCAGCCAATTAATTGCAGTTGGAGGAGATCTTGTCGGAGCAATAACTGTGGAGGAGGTCATATGAACAGATGCCCTATCAGTTATGCCAAATGTGAGGGAAAATATTCCCGGGAAGGTTTAAAGACTCTTTCTACAAAATTATTGGATCTCAATGACCTTGAATACTCTGCTGATGAGCAAAGACTTGAGGCTGCAAGGCGTTCGGGGAGAATGTCTATTCAGGGAGTTCAACCAAAAATAAGTGCTGTTCTGAATATCAAGGAACAAAAGTTTGATGTAGTTGATATTAAAGGGAAATATATTATAAAACCTCAACATCATATTTATCCTCAACTTCCGGAAAACGAAGATTTAACTATGAAAATGGCTTCTGCTTGCGGAATTGAAACTCCTGTTCATGGAATGATCTATTCATCAGATGGATCACTGTCATACTTTATTAATAGGTTCGACAGGCAAGGCAGAGGAAATAAACTTCCCATGGAGGATTTTGCTCAGTTAGCCGGAGAGACCAGGAATACCAAGTATAACTACAGTACCGAGAAATTAATTAAGCTAATTGATAACTTCTGCACTTTTCCATATCTGGAAAAAGTGAAGTTCTATAAACGATTCCTTTTTAATTTCCTGACTGGAAATGAAGATATGCATCTGAAAAATTATTCATTAATAACCAGAAACGATAAGGTGGAATTCTCTCCAGCATATGATTTTCTGAACTCGAGTATTGTTATTGGAACAGATGCAGAAGAATTGGCATTATCATTAAAAGGTAAAAAGAAAAATCTGAACAGAGAAGTATTAACCAACTACCTGGGCAAAGAAAGGCTGTCACTTAATGAAACAACCATTAATAATACGATTAACGAGTTGAGTGATACCAAACAAAAATGGTTTAAACTTCTTGAAAACTCATTTTTGTCTGATGAATTAAAAGAAAAATATCATACCCTGTTGATCAATCGTATCGATATTCTTTTTTGATATAGACTCTCTAGCACGAATTGCAATGCGAGTCACAGCACTAGTCTTTACATATCATATAGATGAATAGATCTTTTAGTATAGGCGAAGTAACAAGTTGAATTCTCGATTCGCGAATTGCAAATCTTACTGATAATAAGATAAATTTATTGTTGGTGGAAACATCTTCTTAACAACTTTATAAAACAGTTGTGTTTAAAAATTTGCTGAATACAAAATTAGATTACACTATGCTTGTAAATAACTTATGAAATATTGATAGTTATGTATTCTTTTGGTACATAACTGCTAACATTTTAATAGTTAAATTGAACTGTTACCAAGCATTTCGATCTACTTTGATAATGGAAATTACTTAATCAGAATCTTTCGATGTATGAAATGTCATTCATTAAGACATGCTAAATATGATATGTGATTTGAGTAAAGCTGGAATTGGTCACTAAACTCATTTGGTTTTTTGAGCAAATTTGACTTTATAGTGTGATGTAAATACAGGAGTCTTCTTTTAGCTTAGAACCTATTTCACTGAAATGAACTGGTTGCTAAATTATTTGAAATTGAAATAAATTTTTAAGTTTAAAACGACAAAACACCTTACCACCTTACCACTCTGGTTTCAACTATTTGAATTACAGTTATTAAATAGGTGGTAAGGTGTTTTTGGAAGCTTACCACTTTTTATACGTTACCACCTCTTAACTTATTGCAATAGAATTGGTTAATGCAAGGGTGGTAAGGTGGTAACCTTGTTTGTCATTTTCGAATAAAAAAAATAGTTTCATAAGAAGTATCCTGCGGTTGATCTTGCTCAATTGTTTGAATAGCAATGAAATTACTAATATTGACATTTCTAGTTCTTACTAAAACTGAAAGTGTCAAAATACAATTGTATTTTGTGATATAAAGTGCCAAAATACAATCTTCTTTGTAGGATGTGATGATATTTTATTATTTTGAGTGAAGAAAAATTACTTTAAAACGCCACAACAAGTTACCACCTTACCACTCTGGTTGTAACTGTAAGATTTACAGTTGTTAAACATGGTGGTAAGATGATTTTGGTAGATTACTGTTTTTCTATCTTACTACTTCTTAACTCATTGCAATAGAACTTGTTAAGGCAGTTGTGGTAAGGTGGTAACTTGTTTTCCCTTTTTCGAATGAAAAAATAGTTTTTCAAGAGTGATTGAAAAGTTTTTTTCTCTAGAATGACAAATCATCTTACCTTCTTACCCTTTTTTCTCTATATGTTTGAAATATAGTTATTTAAGGTTAGGGTAAGATGAATTTTAAGGTAAGTTTAAAAAGTATCTTACCCTTGACGTAAATTATTGACTATTTATGAGTTACGTCATTAAGGTAAGGAGGTAACTTGTAAATCCATTTTGGAGTGTTTTTTAGTAAAATATTTATGCATTTATTTTTCAGTAATATTTCTGTACTTCTGTACTCATAGTATGTAATGAATAGATATACTGTGATTTATACAGCACAGTTTAAAAATAAGCCAGTACAAAAGTCCTTTTGCATTTGATCTCAGTTTTGTACTTGCAGTACAATTCGATCCACTTATTTAATTGACAGAATAAGAGTGTTTTAGGTGAAATGTTTTAGCTTTCAGTACAAAAGCACAGTTTAAAAGCATAATTTTATATAGTGTTTATTTCTAGCATTTCAGTATTAAAAACCGACTGTAAGTACTTGTGATTTTTGTTTTGGAACGCTTGGAATGGAAATCCACTCAGCGTGGCAAGCGAGTTTATCGTGTCTGGATTGGGTAGTTCATACAGTCCAAGCTG
>JABINZ010000054.1 GCA_018698135.1 Bacteroidota bacterium | reverse complement strand
TTTTTAAATCGACAAATGGTGCTCAGACTTTCGCAATAAACAGGTCAATTATTGATACAATCATCAAGTCTAGAAACAATGTTCTTGAGGGCTTAAATTGCCTTGCTACATATATCCCTGATTAGTTACGATAAATGTTTAATTATTTACAGGCAATTTTGTTAAATCAAATTTTGTGCAATTAAAAAGAATCTTAGTGAAAGAATAGGTAGGCAATAAAAATAGCTGCTATAATTCCAACAAAATCTGCGAAAAGTGCACAACCTAAGGTATGACGTGTTCGTTTAATATTCACAGCACCATAATAAACCGCCAAAACATAAAATGTTGTTTCAGTCGACCCCTGAAATACCCCTGAAAGTTTTGCTGGAAAAGAATCAGCTCCAAAAGTGCGCATTGTTTCAACCATCATCCCACGTGCTCCACTACCACTTAATGGTTTCATGAATGCTGTTGGCAGTGCATCAACAAAATCAGTATTGATATTAAAAAGAGAGAAAAAATGTTTGAAGCCATCCATGATAAAATCTAAAGCACCAGATGCCCGAAAAACACCGATAGCTACCAACATGGCAACTAAAAAAGGAATGATTTTTATTGCAACACTAAAACCTTCTTTAGCCCCTTCAATAAAATTATCATAGATATTAATTTTATTCCTTATTCCCAATAATATGAAGGTTATGATTATTGAAAATAGTATTAGGTTTCCTGCAACTGTTGATATTTTCCCAACTGCTTCGGGTTGTAATGTGCTAAAATACCAAATTAAAGCTGTAATAATTACTATGGCGCTTCCGAGATAGGTAACAACTACTTTATTGAATAAATTAATTCGCTGAACGACTGAAACGGCAATCAAGCCTGCCATGCTTGAAAAAAAAGTAGCTAATAAAATGGGCAGAAAAACATCAGATGGATTAGCGGCACCATTTGCCGCCCGTAATGCCATAATACTGACTGGTATGATAGTTAATCCAGAAGTATTCAGCACCAGAAATAATATTTGCGCATTTGAAGCGGTGTCTGATGAAGGATTAATTTCCTGAAGCTCTTTCATAGCCTTTAGGCCAAGTGGTGTAGCAGCATTGTCCAAACCAAGCATGTTCGCTGAAATATTCATAATCATCGATCCGATTGAAGGATGATTTTTTGGAATTTCAGGAAATAGTTTTGAAAACAAAGGATTAAATACACGTGCAATACCTTTTACAGCTCCACCTTTTTCTCCAATACGCATAATACCCAGCCATAAAGCCATAATACCAATCAAATAAATGGATATTTTGACACTGGCTTCGGCCATTTCAAAAGTACTATTGACCAAATTTGGAAATACATCCAGATCACCAAGAAAAATTAGCCGGAGGAGCGCAACAACAAATGCAATCAAAAAAAATGCAATCCAAATATAATTTAATACCATTTGTTATGCTTGATAGATTTTAAGCTTGAATCAAATATACATGATTTTTTTTTCGTTTGAAATTACCTGCAGGCAAATGAAAAAAAATCATGTAAAAGCGAAGCGATTCCGACTGAGAATATAAATTTTGTATTTTACTTTGAACAAAATTTATGTTTTTACAGGAGAAATTTAACAAAAGAATACTTATCGAATCATTTTGTTATACCGAAATCGATTTCGTGCTACTTCATAAGGATCAATTATTGTCAAAATAATTTTCTCCGTTACGCTTAGGTATTTTTGACCCAATATCTTCTTTTCAATAAAAAAGATGGCTTCTCCTAATATGGCTCCTGTAAGAGGTGTAATGATTAAATCGTTGGCACTTGGTCGTTGAATAGCACTGGCGATTAGGTATTCATACAAGGTGGAATTAAGGCCGGAAACTAGTAAGCCAGACAATGGTGAACCTCCTCGATTACGCCATGCAAGATAGGTGAGAGAGCCCATATACGGGTGTACTAAATAATTAAAAGACCAATGATCCTCATCCCACTTTGGTGGTAGAGTAAATGTTCGTTCAATACTTTGCCAACTATATTTACTAGACCAATCCTCGGTTTTGTGTGTTCTTAAAACTAAATAGGCATGTCCAGCAATACTTGAAGAAAGCATGACCAAATTGGTGTAAGCAAAACGGGCTAATACAGGCAAACTATCTTGATTAAGCAATCGACATGAATGCCCGAACCTTTTAGAATCAAAATTCCTATCAAAATTTAGATGTGAATGTAATGCTGAATTAAAATCTTGCTTTGAAAAAGCGGAGTAAGCTTGCATTTTTTGAGCATGCAAATCAGTAAAGGAAAAAAGGAATAGACCTAGTAGGATGCAAGAAATACGCATAAAATAAGAAACCGGATACAAATTGCATCCGGTTTAGTTTTGAGGTTAATAAAAACTATTGAACATAAATATTATATGCTTCATTTGTGCTTAAGTCAGATGATAATGTGAGTGATTGTCTATCAATACCATCATCCAAGTCTAATGCACATGTGTTTGGAGGAATATCACCTTCATTATGTGCATACAACAGAACATAGTTGTAACCTGTGTTTTTTAATGAAACACTAATAGCTTTTTCAGAACCTGTTAATGTGTAATAGTCTAATACTGTGTTTCCATTAACAATTAAACTGACGATATCGCCATCAACGTCACCAGAATCCCATGCATAAAAAGTAACATCTTGGGAGCTAACATACACAGTACCTGCAACTGTTACATCGCGACCATCATATGTATCAGGTACATTGGGGTCAACATTCACTGAATAATTCAGATAATTGCCAAAACAAGAACTCAGGGTAAGTGCCATTACCAAAATAGTAATACTAAGTAGGTTTTTCATATACGAATTTTTAATTTTATGCAAGTTAGTAAATAATGTTAAAAAAATGAAAAAACAAAGATTAAGATATTGTTTAAAAAAAAGCCACCTTTTTAGATGGCTTTTAATCTTAGTTTTAAACTATTGATGTGGAGCAACCAGTTCAATAAGCTCTGGGAAATCCATTCCCAACTCTTTAAGATGCTCAATTTTCGGAACACCATTGTTAGTCCATCCTCTACGTTTGTATACGGCATCTAAAAGCTGCTCATATTGACTCTCACGATATTTACGTGTATGATCCATCTTTTCTTGTAAGCTTAAACCTTCTGGATCAATTCCAATAATATCTTTCAGCTGACCATCATAACGATCTTGTCTGCTTAAATATTCTTCTTCAGTAACAGGACCTGCTGCTCTATATGGTTGAGCATCAAATTCCCTGGTACCATAACCTCTTCTTAAGTTGAATACTCTTTGGAAGTTATATACGCGTTCTGATTGACGAATCATTTCTTCTTTATCGAATTCTAATCCTGTAACTGCTTTGTAAATTGTTACGTAATTATCTACGTGCTCTGGAACTTTTGCTGGTTCATCAGTTTCTGCATTTCCTGCAGGCTCAACATCATTCCATGGTAATTTACACAAACCAACCAAGCCGAACCATGTACGGAACATTGGGAAGTAATGTAAAGCTTCTGCTTTATCTGCGAATGTTGGAATTTGGTTATTAACCATATCCATAAAAATTAACCAAGCTTCATCGTGCTGTGGACCTTTGTTTGTTAAAGCATATCCACCTTGCTGTGCTAGAGATTCTTTAGAAACATATTGTGAATACTCAAGTCCTTTATTTTCCATAGCAATGTCAAACAAGAATTTTGGATCGCCCCAACCTTTCTCACCAAACATGAGTTTCATTGCACGAACACCTAAACCTGCAGTTACACCAAATCCTTCACCTTTTGCTAACATATGAAGTAATTCCATAGCTGTATCAGCATTGCCAAAGTTCAATTTGAGTCCACCTGTTCTTTCATCATTTAAGATTCCTTCTTCGTAACATTCCATGACAAAACCTAAGATAGTTCCCCAGGTTATTGTGCAAATACCATATGTGTCGCAATAAAAATTAGCTTCAATGGTAAAATCAGGATTGAAAATACCTGCACATGAACCTAATGATGCTGCTGTTTCGTATTCTGGTCCATCTACAATCACTCTATCACCAGCATATGGACCTGTTCTGAGTAAATAATTATCAACTCCTTTAGCACACGACATATTACAACCAATCCAGCAACCATCAGGAATACCTTGTGTAAAGAACTTCTTATAAACTTCTGAATGAACTTTTTCTGCATCTGGATGACTACCAAACCTAAAGTTATTGGTAGGGAAAAGGTCATAATCATTCATAACATTGGTCAGGTGAGCAGTACCTTTTGTTCTCATTTCGGCCTGATCATCATCAAATTCGCGCATTTCTGCATTGAATTTCTTACCTTTTTCCATGATGGGTTTCAAGTCAACTACATTGTTTAGGTTTCCTTTTACTCCATCAATTTTAGCAACAATAGCCTTGATTTTTTTATCACGGAAAACAGTTCCAATACCACCACGACCAGCTTGCTTTAAACGAACCAACTTTCGTTTTGGATCATAGAAACTGAAATTAAGCATTCCAATTAAGGAATGATCAGCTGCTGTACCGGCAGAAACTACTGCTACATTCTTTTTGTCTTTATCATCATTGGCATACATCTCTGTAAGCTGTTCAGCTAAAACATGACTATCAATTGCTTCAGCAGGAGCTTCTTCAATACGAATTGTTTCAGTTGTTTTGTCAATGACAATGATAATTTCTCTATCTGCTTTGCCTTGAATTTCAACGGCATCAAACCCACAGAATTTTGAGAAAGGGCCGAAAAATCCACCCACATTACTATCCATAACTGAATTAGTTTGTGGTGAAATACTGACAACCAAAGATTTACCAGTTCCACTATATTGTGTTATACCACAAATTGGTCCTCCTGCAATGATGATTTCATTTTCAGGATCATTCCACTTTGTATCTGGTTTTGTGGCATCCCATAGCATTTTTAAACCATATCCTCTACCACCGATGAATTTTTCCTTCATCATTGGGGAAACCTTTTTTTCTTCAATCCGGTTGTCATCCAAATTGATATAGAGAGTTCGGTCATTATATCCCTTATCAATAGGAGCCCATTTATAGCTTACCTCTTTTAAGAGCGTGCGTTGTTTTTTCAATTCAGCTACGTTCATTGTTTACATGTTTTAAAGTCGTTCATCTATTATTCACAAATGTATAAATTTTGTTAAATCATGCTAGACAATTTTGTTTTTTTTGCAATATGTAAGTCATTGCATATCGGTAATTTATAGAAACTCTAGTTTTACTAAGATTAATTTGTTGCTGTTCAGCCAACTTATATAAAATGAATAACGAATAAAAGAACATTTGAATAACGATTTAGGAAGTAGGTTTAGATTATATAACAATTTCAGAACTACTGAAAGTCATTCGCTCTTTCATTGTATCTTATTTTACTTCGTTATTCTATTGTTCATTTGTTCAAATGTTCTATTGTTGAGTCCAGTCCGAAAGGATAATAAATGACCTTCTAATACAAGATAAAATGCTTTCGGGGATGAATACATTATTCAAATAATGAGGTGAACAGTAATTATTAATTACTAGTAAAAACATTCAGGATTAGCAGTACTTAAATTACTTCAATTTTTTCTTGTTTATGAGTTTTGTTTTTATTTAGATTTGCCCTGTATTAAAAAACAGTCTAAATAATATTAAGATGAAAAGAGTAGTAGCCATTTCATTGATTTTGTTTTCAGGGATGCTTTATGCGCAAACAGATGAAGACAAGAATAATGAGTATAAAAACGCAAGTTCAGTAATGTTGGATAAGGAAGATAAACTAACCATAGGAGGATACGGACAGGTGGATTACAATCAGAAATTGTCTGGTGATGAAATGAATAATGGGAAATTGGATGTACATCGTTTAGTCATTTTATTTGGTTATAAGTTCAATGAAAGAACCAGTTTTGTAACAGAACTTGAATTTGAACATGTTTCAGAAGTGTATGTGGAGCAAGCGTTTTTGAATTATAAAATAAATGATTATTTGAATTTCAGATCAGGCTTATTATTAATTCCAATGGGAATAATCAATGAGTATCACGAACCCAATACATTTAATGGAGTGGAAAGACCAAATTTAGATAGCAGAATAGCTCCAACAACATGGAGGGAAATTGGAGCTGGTTTTAGCGGGAAAATACAATCTGCAAATATTAAATATCAAGCTTATGTTGTTAATGGGTTTAATGGATATGATGGAAGTGCAAAATTTTCTGGATCGGGAGGTTTAAGAAGCGGAAGGCAAAAAGCTGCAGAATCCTATATTTCTTCACCAAATTATACATCAAAAGTAGAGTTTTATGGAATTAGAGGATTGAATCTTGGTTTATCAGGCTACTTTGGAAACTCACAATCAACTTTATATCAGGGTGTTGACAAATCAGATGCAAATGAAATTTCAATAGCTGATTCTTCAGTTATCGGATTGTCGATGTTTGGTTTTGATGCACGCTATAAAACAGGTGGTTTTATGGTCAGAGGACAATACTATTTGGGTAATATTTCAAATAGTGTGCAGTACAATGAGTTTACAGGAAGCGATGTTGGAGCGTCCTTACAAGGATATTATATTGAATTAGGTTATGATGTATTACGTCATTTTGATAAATGCAAAACTGAACTGATTCCTTTTGTACGCTATGAAAATTACAATACACAGAACTCAGTTTCAGGCATAACAAGTATTGATTTGTCCAATGATCGTACTGAATATACTTTTGGTTTAGGATGGAAAGTGGCTGATGGTGCCATGATAAAGGCTGATTTGCAGCTTTTTGGGAATGAATCAAATGCTAATTTTACAAAACAATTTAATGCAGGAATCGCTGTAGGATTTTAATAATGAAGATCTCAATAATAGCTATCTTATTCTCCTTATTGTTTTTAACGAATGGGGAAAATATTAAACTAAGCAAATCGTCACTCAAAAAGATTGATAAACTGTTAGCTGAACAATTTGAAGGAGAAGCTATCTCATATCTTTATTTTAAATCTTTTGATTCAACAAAAGACCTGTATTCAATTCTTTCAAATGGAAACAACATAGCCTTTTTGGTTGTATCAAGTGCAAAAGGTCGCTACGACTATTTTGACTATTACATTTTATATGATTTAAATCTGGAAATACAAAAAATCGAGGTATTGGTTTATCGATCTGATCATGGAATGGAAATTTGCAATAAAAGGTGGCTCGTTCAGTATGAGGGAATGAAATCGGGAGAGAAAAGAGAATTCTCTAAAGACATTGACGCTATTAGTGGAGCTACTTTGTCTTCACGATCAATAACTGAAGATATTAATATAATAAATTCACGAATTGCTGAATTAGTTAAACTCTAATCAGGATTTTGTGGGATTTATTAACTTCGTATCATGGATTTTGAAACAGTCAAGTCAAAGCTAAAAAAATATACGATTGGTATTGCAGGTGCAGGAGGACTCGGCTCTAACTGTGCTGTTGCCTTGGCTCGTGTAGGAATTGGCACACTAATTATTTGTGATTTTGATGTGGTGGATGAATCCAATCTCAACCGACAGTATTATTTCAAAAAGCAAATAGGAGAGAAGAAAGTTTTAGCTTTAGCAGAGAATATCAAAGCCATTAATCCGGATGTTGAAGTAGAAGCTCACGATATCAAATTATGTGAAGGTGAAATTAAACGCAAGTTTAAAGACTGTGATGTGATTGTTGAAGCATTTGATAAAGCCTCAGAAAAAGAAATGATTATAGAAGCTGTTCTGACTCATTTTCCTGATAAACCAATAGTTGTTGGTTTAGGGATGGCTGGGTTTGGTGATAGCAATAGCATACAACTGCAAAAGAATAACAACCTATATGTTTGTGGAGATGGGCAGTCAGAAGTCTCAGATGAAAATCCGCCCTTAGCGCCCCGTGTAGGTATGGTAGCCCACATGCAAGCCAATACCGTTTTAGAAATATTATTGACCAAATAGCATGCAAATTACACTGAATAACCGACCAGAAAGTATTGACAAAGATTCGTTGAGTGTAAGAGAACTGCTAGATTATAAGACCTTTACGTTTAAACTATTGGTAATCAAAATCAATGGTGTATTTGTGAAAAAAGAAAAATACGAAACCACAATAATTAGTGATGGCGATGATGTAATGGTGTTGCACTTGATTAGTGGAGGCTAGCCTCATCAGTGTCTCTCAAAGAGGACACTGAGTGAACGATGTATTAGTATCTCAAGGCTGATAATAGAATAGAAATGTAAGACCGAATTGCATTCGGTCAATAAAGAAGTACGAAAATAATCCGATTACCAGCCTGACTTCTGGCAGGCAAATCAGACCTACATTAGAAATTTTAGTTAACACATGTGCTTTTCAAGTTGCATTTGCTAGATTAATTCCACTCAAATAATTACCTTTACGTAAATATCCTGAAATTGAAAAAGAACCAAAATGTATCCATCAAAACGAATCGAACTGTTTGAAAAACTGGTTAATACAAAGTTCAGTATTTACAACAGTTTATTTCTGAACCTGCCTTATAGCAAGGAATATAATATTGGAACATTGATTCCCATGTTGAATAATGTGTGTAAAACTGGTCTTAAAGAAGGGCTGCATCCCAAGGAAATTTTAGGTTCGTTTTTTCAACAACAGCTTAATTTGGATGAAGAAAAAGAACAACTCGATTTTATGTTTCGGGTTATTCAGTATGTTGAAAGACAGGTTGTATTGTACGATAGTGTTGAAGATGCTGCTTTTTCTTCCATACAGGAATTGAGTGATGATTTATCGATCAAAGGATTTTTTCAATTGTTCGACAATGCCAAAATACGGGAGGAAATTGCTGAAAAACTTTCCTCTTTCAGTGCCCGAATCGTCTTTACCGCTCATCCAACGCAGTTCTATCCACCCTCAGTACTTGAAATCATAAGCTCTTTGAAGTTGCTGATAGCCGAAAACAAAATTGATGATATAGACAAAACCTTGCAGCAATTGGGATTGACATCTCTCATCAATTCCAAAAAGCCAACACCTCTTGATGAGGCAAAAAATATCATATATTATCTACGAGATGTGTATTATTTTGCTGTAAGTGATTTATATGCATGCATCAAGGATCATATCAATACTAGTGATTTTGATAATACTGACTTAGTAAAATTAGGCTTCTGGCCGGGAGGGGATAGGGATGGCAATCCATTTGTAACATTCGATATTACCAAGGATGTAGCGGATGAATTGCGCATGAGCTTGATGAAATGTTACGATGACGACATTAAAAGCATACAGAAGAAACTCACTTTCAGGGAGGTTGAAAATATACTTCAGGAACTGAGAGACAAAATTTACCAAACCATCTTTAATTCAGAAAGATACTTGTCCTACGAAGAAATTATTAATCCCCTTTTGGAGGTTCAGGAAATTGTAAGCAATACATATCATAGCCTGTACCTGGAAGACCTGAAGAGATTAATTGACAGGGTTAAAATATTTAGGACCCATTTTGCCAGCCTCGACATAAGACAGGATCATAGCATTCATGAGAAAGTAGTTACAGCAATTTTAAAGCAGAAAGGAATTATTAATGAAAGTATAGATGAACTTGATGAGAAAGAGCTAATCTCCATTTTGCTTCATCAAAATTTCAACATTGATCCAGATAGCTTTGAAGAAGAAATATTTGAGGATACAATCAGGAATATTTCTCAGTTAAAAAATATTCAACATAAAAATGGGGAAGAAGGTTGTAATCGCTACATTATCAGTAATTCCGAAAATATATTCTCCGTACTTTTTGTTTATGCTTTGTTCAGATGGTGTGGTTGGGAAGTACAAAAACTTACATTCGACATTATTCCTCTTTTTGAAACCATGGAGGGCATGAACAGTTCTGAATCGATCATGAAAGAACTTTTTGAACTGCCCGAATACCGTGCTCATGTTTTAAGAAGAAAGGAAAAACAAACCATTATGCTCGGCTTTTCGGATGGAACCAAAGATGGAGGTTATCTAAAAGCAAACTGGTCGATAATTAAAACAAAAGAGACTTTATCGCAAGTATGTGAAGAACATAATATTAAAGCCATTTTCTTTGATGGGCGTGGAGGTCCCCCGGCAAGGGGTGGAGGGAAAACGCATCGTTTTTATGCGGCACAAAGCCAGAAAATTGCTAATCATGAAATTCAACTGACCATACAAGGTCAAACCATAACCAGTAAATACGGAACAAAAGAGCATTTTATTTACAATTGCGAACAATTAATTACTGCAGGTTTATCCAAAAGCTTTTTGGGAAATAAAAATGAAATTGATGACAATGCCAGACAAATTTTAGAAGAGTTGGCAAACATTAGTTTTGAAAAATATAATGCACTCAAAGAACATCCTAAGTTTATCTCTTATCTGGAAAACAAAAGCACTTTAAAATACTACGGAAAAGCTAATATTGGAAGCAGGCCTGGAAAAAGAGGCAATAAGGAAAAGCTTGAGCTTACCGATTTAAGAGCCATTTCTTTTGTTGGATCCTGGAGTCAGTTGAAACAAAATGTGCCTGGATATTTTGGTACAGGTACAGCTATTCAGGCATTGTTAAAAAAAGGCAAGCTTGAAGATTTAAAAAAAATATATGCTGAAGTCCCTGTTTTCAAGGCACTTGTTCAAAATAGCATGATGTCGTTATCGAAATCCAATTTTGATTTAACAGCTTATATGAAAGAAGATGAAGAATACAAGGACTTTTGGGAAATATTAAACAAGGAATATATGCTTTCAAAGGAAATGCTATTGCTTATTTCTGATACAACAACTTTGATGGAAGAAGAACCTATTTCAAGAGAATCCATCAGGATAAGAGAAAGCATCGTATTGCCTTTGTTAGTTATCCAACAATATGCTCTGCAAAAACTAAGTGAGAATGCAGGATATAAAGATCTTTATGAGAAAATCATTATCAGGTCTTTGTATGGAAATATCAATGCCAGCAGGAACTCTGTATAAATTAATGTAGGACCGAATTTTATTCGGTCAAAAATGGAGTAATATGATTAGTCCGATTGCAAATCGGACCTACATCAGGATTCTGATACTCAAATTTATGATATTGCTGGTACTCCTTTTGATTAATGGCAACAGGAATTTTATAGAATAAAAGAAAATATTATGACAACAGTAAATGTTTACCTGACCTTTAATGGGAATTGCGAAACAGCTTTTAATTTTTACAAATCGATATTTGGAGGTGAATTCCCCTATGTTGGCCGTTACAAAGATATGCCTGCTCAGGACGGTCAAAAGCCAATGCGACCTGAAGATGGGGATAGAATCATGCATATTTCATTGCCTGTCAGTCAGGAGACTGTGATTATGGGAAGTGATGTTGGTGGAGAATGGGCTTCATCATATAAGCAAGGAAATAATTTCTCTATATCAATAAATACTGATTCTAAAAAGGAAACGGAGAGATTGTTCAATGGGCTTTCTGCAAACGGACAAGTGACAATGCCTTTAGAAAAAACCTTTTGGGGCGATTATTTTGGAATGTTCATCGATCAGTTTGGTGTCAATTGGATGATTTCCTTCAATGAAAATCCGAAAGAGAAGTAATTGATATAGGACCGAATTTTATTCGGTCAAAAAAGATGTAAAATCAATAGTCCGATTTTAAATCTGACCTACAACAGTATAATTGTTTTGACAGAATTAATTAACGCCTGAACTTTGTATTCCTTTTTGGAGTTACTGAGTGAACTGGAATTCTGATTATATTTATGTAGGACCGAATTGCTTGCTAGAAATCAGACTGGCATTCGGTCACAAAAGGAGTAATAAATTCAGTCCGATTTTAAATCGGACCTACATTAGGAGCGTAAGGTTGAAACCAAGCGCATAGGTTTCATCAATAATTCAATTGCATTTTCAATACCCTGAACAACTAAATCCGCTGAATTGATTGCAGCAACTGCACCACCTTCTTTTTCGATTACAGCAATTCCCAATGCTGCTTCCTGGAGCATAAGAGAATCATTTCGTCCATTCCCGATACATATCGTTTCATCACTGCCCAGTTGTTTCACAAATTGCATTTTTGTGTAATCCTGATTGTTTTCTGCAATAATCCTTAATGTTACATGTAAATTAATGCATTGTTCTCTGACCATTTTATAGGTGTCGGCTGTCAATACATATACATTCAATTTGGTAGCAAGAATGTTAACACTCTCAATGATGTTTGTATTTAATAATCCATCATTTCCTAGAGTTCCATTGAAATCCAATACTAAGTTTTTTATCTCTAATTTTTTGAAACCGGGAATATGTATTTCCATTACATTAATTGTTTAATTTGTAAATAGGATTTTACGGCTGGTCAGCTTTTTATCAACGAGTAACTGATAGAAATAAATGCCTTCTTTTAATTCATGTTTCTCGGCATCTAAATGGTTGATATATTTTCCTGGAGGAAGTTGTTCGTCTATCATTAATTCAACTTGACGCCCAAAAATATCAATAACATTAAGTTTTACATAAGACGATTTTTTTAATTTGAAAGATAAATACGAGCTGCTGTTGAATGGATTTGGTGATGGATTTTCAACAACAAAATCCTGATTTTTTATCTCAGGTAAAGCTGTAAAAGAGGTGTCGATTATAGCAGTATATACACTGAGTTTCGTATCATCTAGTCGGGTCCAAATAGGTCGCACAACCCCATCATGTGCTGAAATATTGGTGTAATCACCAAAAAATACGGTTGGAAATGGTCTGAAAGGAGAGTCACTAATCAAATGGTTCTCAAATGTTTCTCCTGCATTTTTTGAAAGAGCTAAATACACATCGGTATATTCATCATCATGATTACGTCTGTCATAAAAAACAAAGTAAAGAAACCCACTGGTCTGATCAATAGTCATCCATGTGAAAAATTGCTGTTTTACTGCATTGTCATTATTTACTAATGTAGGTTGTGTCCAGGTATTGCCTCCATCAGTTGATTTAACAAGCCAGATATCTGTATTGTCAAGCCCGTTTCTTTGATCACTCCAATTGATATAAATTGTCCCATGATTATTCCCTCCAGAAGTATCGCAAGCTATGACAGGTAATCCATTGGCTCGGTATATTCCGGGAATTACATAGTTCCAGCCGCCAGGTACATCAGAAACTTTGATGTCATGTTCCAACCATTTCTTTCCAGAATCAACAGAACGATCGAACATCAATCCCAATGGACCCGTCCAACAAACATATACTTCTCCATTGGGTCCAACTGCAGGAACCGCTCCTTCCACAGCATCGTCATCATCAAAGCAATATCCTCCGGTTTCGTCAATTCGAATGGCTTGTGACCAATTTTGACCTCCATCAGATGTCATGGAAAACATAATGTGCGTACTATCTCCGGGTTTGGGTGTTGTAATACCTCCATATACATCAAACTGTGTCCATGTCATGTAAATATTATTAGTAGTTCGGTCGACAACAGCCCATTCTTTGTCTTGTACTTTTGTACCATTCAAACCTGTGAATGTTCCATTCGACCAATTTCGCCCCTGATCTGTACTTTTCTGACATACAATTCGATCTATCCAATTACCACTATCCGGATTCGATAAGTGAAAATAATAATAATCCTGATTGTTATCAATTATGAGCACTGGATCACCCCAAACGCCATATGTTGATTGTAGTTTTTGCTCAGTCCATTTTACTCCACCATCGTAACTATAAAAACTATAGTTTAAATTTGCGCCAGCAACCATTTCATCTGTTTTAAATGGATTAATCATAATGGAGGGTTCCTCAATGCTGGGTGAGTTACTAATCAGAATATTGATGTGTTGACAAAAAAGGCTTGATGAAAACCCATTTATTAAGAAGATAAAAACAATAGGGATGATATATGTTGTTCTTTTTTTTGACATCTTGTCTAGTATTTAGGCAATTCAAATCTTTGTGATCAGGCCTGAACATGCAGAATGCTTTGATTTTCAGCTGGCATGAAGTTAGTGCAAATTCAAGGGTTCAGAAAAATAAATGTTATAAATTTATCTCCTTTAATAAACTTTAAAAAAAAGATATGAATAAAGTATCAGTACTTTTATTTTTGATTGTAGTATCCATAACGTCTGCAATTGCACAAGAAGAAGCCAGATTAATGCGTTTTCCTAGCATTCATGGCAATCAGGTTGTTTTCTCCTATGCAGGTGATCTGTTTAGCGCAAATACACAAGATGGCCAAGCCAAAAAGCTAACAAATCATGTAGGTTATGAAATGTTTGCACATTTTTCTCCAGATGGAAAGAATATAGCATTTACAGGAGAATATGATGGAAACAGAGAGGTTTATGTGATTTCTGCTAAGGGTGGAGTTCCAAAACGATTGACCTATACAGCTACTTTAGGTCGTGATGATATTTCGGATCGCATGGGGCCTAATAATATTGTGATGGCTTGGAAAGATAATGTGACAATTGTCTTTCGTTCGAGAATGAAGAGCTACAATGCGTTTGTGGGTCAGTTATTTGAAGTCAATATTAATCAGGGTTTACAGAAGCAATTAGAACTACCTCGTGGTGGTTTTTGCTCTTTTTCGCCTAATGGTGAAAAAATGGCTTATAACCGGGTTTTTCGTGAGTTTAGAACCTGGAAATACTACGAAGGTGGAATGGCTGACGATGTGTGGATTTATGATTTTAAAAGCAAAAGCACTGAAAATATAACCAATAATAAAGCACAGGATATTTTTCCCATGTGGTATAAAAACAAAGTTTATTATTTGTCGGATCGAAATAGAACCATGAACTTATTTGTTTATGATATGACCGATAAAACTACTAAACAAATAACAGAATTTACCAATTATGATGTCAAGTTTCCATCATTGGGAGATAAGGCTATTGTTTTTGAGAATGGTGGATTTATATACACTTATGATTTGCAAAGTTTAAAGCTAAACAAGTTGAAAATTATCATTCACGATGATTTGATCTATAGCCGGGATGAGATTGTAGATGCTTCTAAATTTATGAGAGGTATTGAAATGTCGCCTGATGCAAAACGTCTGGTTGCAACAGCCAGGGGCGATGTGTTTAGTATTCCAGCAGAAAAAGGGATTACTTTAAATCTTACTAAAAGTTCTGGAGCACATGATCGCAATGCAATATGGTCACCCGATGGAAAATACATAGCCTATATCAGTGATGTTAGTGGTGAAAATGAAATTTATATACTTGCTCAGGATGGAAGTCAAGATCCGGTAGCCTTAACCAAAGGAGGAGGTAGCTATAAATACCATATTTCCTGGTCGCCAGATAGTAAAAAAATTCTTTGGGCAGATAAGGAATTGCAATTACAATATGTAGATATTGATTCGAAAAAAATAAAAGTGGTTGATAAAGCCCAAGCATGGGAGTTCTCAAACTATAATTGGTCACCAGACAGCAAGTGGATAGCATACAGTAGATCTGAAGTAAGTAGTATGAGTAATATTTACATCTACAGTTTAGACGATGATAAAAAACAAGTGGTGACCGATGGTTGGTATAATTCAGGTTCTGCTAAATTTAGCAATGATGGTAAATATCTGTTTTTCACATCAGCACGCGATTTTAATCCAACTTATAGCTGGACTGAATGGAATCATGCCTATGTGGATATGAGCAAAATGTATTTTGTTACTTTATCCAAAGAAACGCCTTCACCTTTTGAACCCACCAACGATCAAGTTACAATGAAAGAGGATACTGATAAAAAGTCAGAATCAGAAGAGAAAGAGGATGTCATGAAGGTTGACTTGGAAGATATTCAGCAGAGAATTTTGGCCATACCAACTGATGCAGGTAATTATTATGGAATCAATTGTATTGATGGTGTTGTTTATTATGTGAAAAGAAAACAAGGTTCAAAGGCATCCCTCAATATGTATGATTTGGAAAAGCAAAAAGAAACAGAACTTGGTGAGTATAATTCATATGATGTTTCTGTTGATGGCAAAAAAATGCTAATTCGCAAGGGCAGGGATTATTATATAATTGCTTTAGCAAAATCCAAAATCAACCTCAGTGAAGGTAAAGTTAACTTGGCTGATATGAAGGTTCGAGTTAATAAAGAAGAAGAATGGATGCAAATTTATAATGAAGCCTGGAGGCAGATGAGGGATTTCTTTTACGACCCGAATATGCATGGTACGAATTGGGCAGCATTAAAAAGCAAATATGGAAGCTTGGTTCCTTTTGTCAAGCATAGAGATGATTTGAATTACCTGATCGGTGAATTGATTGGTGAGCTTAGTGTGGGACATGCTTATGTGAGTGGAGGCGATAAACCCAAAGCAGAACGCATTCAAATGGGACTGTTAGGAGCGGAATTGGCCAACCATTCTTCAGGCTATTATCAAATTAACAAAATCCTGAAAGGTCAGAATTGGGATAAGTCAATGCGTTCTCCATTAACTGAATTAGGCTTAAATATTCAAGAAGGTGATTTTATTTTAGCAGTAAACGGAGAGTCTACCAAATTAATGCAGAATATTTTTGCCTCATTGATCGGAAGTGCAAACAAGCAAGTTGAATTGACTGTCAATTCAAAAGCTGAGCTAGCAGGAAGCAGAAAAGTAATCGTTATACCTATTTCAGATGAGAGTAAATTGTACTATTATAATTGGGTTCAGGAAAATATTGAAAAGGTAAATAAGGCAACCAATGGCAAGGTTGGTTACATTCATATTCCTGATATGGGTGTTGCTGGTTTGAATGAATTTGTAAAATATTTCTATCCTCAACTATCAAAAAAAGCACTTATTATTGATGACAGAGGAAATGGTGGGGGAAATGTATCACCCATGATTATTGAGCGATTGCGAAGAGAAATGGCTCGTGCAAACATGGCTAGAAATACCACCAAGACTGCCACACCAAAGCAAATGCTGCATGGACCTAAAGTGTGTCTGATTAATGAATATTCTGCTTCTGATGGCGACCTTTTTCCTTATCAGTTCAGGAAATATGAATTAGGTAAATTAATTGGTAAAAGAAGTTGGGGAGGTGTTGTTGGCATCAGAGGATCTTTGCCATTTATTGATGGAGCAAGTTTGAATAAACCTGAGTTTTCAACCTATGATGAAAATGGTTGGATCATTGAAGGTTATGGTGTTGATCCTGATATTTATGTCGATAATGATCCTGCAAAAGAATATGCTGGAATTGATGAACAACTCAATAAAGCCATCGAAGTTATATTGGAAGAATTGAAAAACAATCCACAGGAAATTCCTGATATTCCAAAGTTTCCGCTAAAGAATAAATAAAAGCATAAGATTAAAGTTTGAATAGCAGTGGGTTTAAACTCACTGCTATTTTTTTTGTTCCCCTCTTGAGAGGGGTTAGGGGTGTGTTGTCTAGACCACTCGTTTAAGTTTGCAACTTAAACGTTTAAATATGGAACAATCTCTCGTTTAAGTTTGAAGCAAAAACCTTTCATTCACAACAAAAGCAATAATTATACTTGTAGATAATAGGATTAAGTCACAGACTTAATCCAGAGAAGGCTAGGTATCAAGTCGCAGAGCTACCTCTCGTTTAAGTTTGCAACTTAAACGCCACTACATTGGTTTAAGTTATGGCTAAAACCATTCATTCACAACAAAAGCAATAATTATACTTGTAGATAATAGGATTAAGTCACAGACTTAATCCAGAGAAGGCTAGGTATTAAGTCGCAGAGCTACCTCTCGTTTAAGTTTGCAACTTAAACGCCTTTTGTGTAAGTGATTTGTAAATTTTCTTGGAATATTATTTCAGTATGAATTAAATCACAGACTGAATACAGAGTTGTCACATAAAACCAAAAAAGGCCATCCCTATAACTAGGGACAGCCTTTCTAAGAATAATTAAATATATTATTTAACAAGTACTCTTCCAGTGTAAGCACCATCTCCATCTACTTCATTCACCTGAATAAAATAGATTCCACTTGCTTTTTCATTCAAATTAATTCGATGCAGCATGCTGCTTGATTTTGAACTATAAACTGTTTCACCTAATGGGTTGATTACAGTTATTTGAACTTCTTTTCTACTATTGTTTTCCAAAACAAATTGACCACTATTTGGATTAGGGAATGTTCTGAATTTGCTAGTAAAATCAATATCATTTACAGATACTGGATCATGATGAATAAGGTCAGTCATGTATCTTGGGAATATTTGATAACCTTCATCATAAGGAGCAGCAAAGTCATATTGTCCAATTAATCCTACTAAATGGAATGTATCCAAACGTACGGGTGTTCCATGGATATCACAATCTGTAACTATTCTCATGATAAACGTATCAATACCGTTTGTAACTTCAACATTTACAGCATAGTCAGTAGGCTTTGGCCATTGGTTAGTATCAGCTACCCAAACCATTTCGAATTTCACTAATTCTGCTTCATACATTTCTTTCACTTCTGTAACAACAGTTGGTGTATTTAATGTTTGAGCAGAATCGAGAACCATAATAGCTTCAGGAATAATTTCTGTTAAACCATTATAGAAGCCAATTTCACCGGCAACACCAATTCGATCACCTTCACGGAAGGTATAACCTAAATCGCCACTGTTAAGATATAACCAGATACCATTAAGTCCATCGTGTAATACAAATTGTAAACCTGGCTTGTAAGCACGATAATTTACTCCATGAACAACTCCTTGTAAAATACATTTTACACCTAATGAATCAGGACTACCATCTGCATCAACAGACGTAACTTGACCAATTGTGTACATTGGAGGAGGAATTATTACCATGATATCAGATAAATATCTTGGGAAGATTTGATAACCTTCATCATAGGGTGAATTATAATCATACTGTCCACCAATACCAATAACATTAAATGGCATTGTTGGGAATGGAGTGCCATCAATATCTGTATCGCTATCAATTCTCATGACAAATGTATCGATACCATTTGTAATTTCAACATTGGCACTGCTACCTGCTAAAGGCCATTGAGAAGTGTCAGTCAACATCACCTTCTCAAGCATGATTAATTCAGATTCTGTAGTTTCTCCTAACATGCTAACCAGCATAGGAGGAGGAAACATTTTGTTTGAATCAAGTACCACTATTGAATCCACTTTGATTTCAGTTAATCCTCTGTAGAAATCAATTGCTCCAAGTACGGCAATTTTATCACCTTCTTTAACTACATAATCATTAACATCAACAAAATTGAAAACATTGATTCCATCTCCATCAGCAATGGTGAAAGATAAACCAGCGTTTCCATCGAAATCAGGACCAATTACAATTCCTTCAACCCAACATTTTACGCCAAGTGAATCAGGCGAAAAAATGCTATCATTGGTTGTTACCTGACCAATGTAGTATTTTGGGAAAGTGGTTGGAGGAGGTGCACCAAAAGTATGCATTCCAACATCTGTCCATGTATCCTTCGCTTCAACAATCCATTCTGAGTCTGTTGTGTTTGTACCTGCAGATGCAGTCCAATCAGTATTTGGTCCCATAACAGTACGTTTCCGAATCAATGTGTGATCTTTAGTTGCTGCAGCAACTCCGGCTACGTCCCATCCTGAACCAGGATCAATTCCATCATAAAGACCAAAAAGATCAATTACTTGAAGATAGAAATCAACACCATAATAAGTATAGGTGTCAGTTTCGGTTGTTCCGGCACCAACAATTTTGCATAAACCACGAACATCATCACCGTTGAAACCAACTATATAGCCAGAATCATTGTATGCTACTGATACATCAGAGTTTGCAACAATTACTGAATCAGCACTGCTATTACCAATTACATACACATCTTTATCTGCCAACATGGTTGAAGCTGCAAAAGTAAAAAGTCCATTCCAGGCATTGCCATTGTAGTTAATCAAGATAGCATAATCGGATAAATCGACACTTGCGCCTGTTCCATTAAAGAGCTCAATGTATTTATGATTACTTGAGCCTTCTGCATATTCCGAAAAGAATAAATCGGAGGCGGTTTGTGCATAAACACCTACTGAAAAGACTAAACCAATCAATAAGCTAAAAAATTGTAAAAATCCCTTTTTCATCATGTCATATTTTAGTTTGAAAAATTTTCTCCGTACAAATTTATCATTTATTGATAAATATCAATGATAGTTTTTATATACATTTATTTGTTAACAACCTTTTATTGAATTAGTACTTTAAGATACAGATAAACAGTGTCTTGGGAAATAAAGAAAGTTTATGTTAACAAAATAATAAGAGCACTCAGAACTTTTCAAACACC
Organism: Bacteroidota bacterium; assembly: GCA_018698135.1. Lineage (NCBI taxonomy): Bacteria > Pseudomonadati > Bacteroidota > Bacteroidota bacterium. The sequence continues at coordinate 31,144 of JABINZ010000054.1, read as the reverse complement.
CCTAATCCAAATAAAGCATAATCATACTTCACAGGATCCTCTGAATCAAGAGAATTAAGCACTTTGCTTAATTCTTCAACAGTTTTCCAGTCGTTTTGTTTTCTTTGAATAAGCTTAAGTTTTCTGCCAGTATTGCCTGTATGGATATCTAGCGGACAAAGAAGATCAGCTGGTGATAAGCTCTTCCAAATGCCAAAATCAACTCCTTTATTGTCATGCCTAACCATCCAGCGAAGAAGCATATTCAATCGTTTACATGCCGAATTTGATAGGGGATTGGATACATGCTTTTGTGTTCTCTTGAGATGTTCTCCTTGAAAAAAATGAGTTCTGAAATTGATGATTGCAGATTTTATTATTTCATTAGAATTGGAGCTTTTATCTACCTCAAATGCTTTTTCAAGAGTTCCAAATTTTTTGTAGATATGATGCAATGACTGAATGAAGAAAACACAATCATCACCATTAAAAGTACGGTGTTTGAATTGCTGAAAAGGAATTAAGTCTTTTTCTTGATAATTGAGTATAAACTGATGTGGACTGTAGTCCATCCACTCCATCAGTAATTTAGCGTTACGAATAATAACAGAACGTTGTCCCCAGGCAAGCGTAGCAGCAAAAAAAGCAGCTATTTCAATATCCTCTTTTTTGCTGAATAAATGGGGAACAGAAATTGGATCTGTTTCAATAAAGGATGTGTTGTTGTATTGTTCAACTTTTTCGTCAAGGAAAACTTTGAGTTCAAGTGATGTAATTGGTAGAATGCTCATGTTATTACCACTAAGACACCAAGCCACAAAGGACTATCCGTGTCTTTGTGTCTTGGTGGTTGTTTAATCCAGTATAGCCTTTATTCCTGGTAATTCCTTTCCTTCCAGATATTCAAGCATAGCACCTCCTCCAGTCGATATATAGCTCACCTGATCGTGTAGCTCAAATTTATTAATTGCTGCCACTGAATCGCCACCACCAATTAAGGAGAATGCACCATTTTTTGTAGCTTCGGCAACGGCTTCAGCAATGGCTTTTGTTCCTTGCTGAAAATTACTGAATTCAAAAACCCCCATTGGGCCATTCCAGAGAATTGTTTTTGAGTTTTGGATGACATTTGTATACGTTTCAATGGCCGTTTTTCCAATATCGAGTCCCATCCATCCTGTATGAATTTTATCGCTATTGCATATTCTTCTTTTGGCTTCATTTGAGAATGAATCTGCAATATGCGAATCGATAGGTAAATAAATCTTAACTTCTTTCAAAGCTGCTTTGTTGAGAAGTTTTGAAGCCAATTCAATACGATCTTCCTCAACCAATGAATCGCCTGTTTTTCCTCCCATTGCTCGGAAAAATGTATAGGCCATTCCACCACCAATAATCAGGTTGTCAACTTTTTCAAGTAGTTGTTCAATAATCAATACTTTGTCAGAAACTTTGGCTCCACCTATAATAGCTGTAAGCGGTTTAACCGATTCTTTTAAAACTTTATTAATGTTTTCAATTTCACTTTTCATTAAGTAGCCAAAACACTTATTGTCAGGGAAATAATTTGCAACTATGGTCGTAGATGCATGAGCTCTATGTGCTGTACCGAAAGCATCATTTACATAAATTTCGCCCATTTCAGCCAGTTTTTTCGCAAAGCTCTCATCACCTTTTTCCTCTTCTTTGTAGTAACGAAGATTTTCAAGCAACAACACTTCTCCTGCTAGCAAATTAGTGCTTAATTCGTTTGTCGTTTCACCTATGCAGTCATCAGCAAATTTTACATTGGTATTCAGCGCTTTGGATAAATGATCAACAATATGCTTTAATGAATATCTTTCAACTTTTTCTCCTTTAGGGCGCCCCATATGTGACATTAAAATCAGGCTGCCACCATCAGCAAGAATTTTATTCAGTGTTGGCAAGGAGGCTTTGATGCGGCTATCATCTGTTATTTCAAACGCATCGTTTAAGGGAACATTATAATCAACTCGAACAAGAGCTTTTTTATTTTTAAAATTGAAGTTGTCGACTGTTTTCATGTGCTGAATTTTAGAATGCAAATTTTAATTTTTAAAAGGAGAAGACAAAAGATTTTAGCAAAATAACAACATCAGGGTTTGTTATTTACCAGTACCCTTTATAATGATGAGAATGGTGTAGAAAACAATCTTAAAGTCCATGCTTAACGACATGTTTTCCATGTAGAGAATGTCGAATTTCATGCGCTCAAGCATTTGCTCAACATTTTCAGCATAGCCGTATTTGATTTGCCCCCAGGAAGTAATGCCGGGTCTTATTTTTAATAAGTATCTATATTGAGGAGCATGCTCCATAATTTTGTCAATGAAAAATTGTCGTTCTGGCCGGGGACCAATAATAGACATTTCGCCTTTTAGCACATTGTAAAACTGTGGAACTTCATCCAATCTATATTTCCGCAGATAATGACCAACTTTGGTCACTCTTGGATCGTTCGTATGTGAAAGTTCCGGACCATTTTTCTCTGCATTCTTAATCATGGTTCTGAATTTCACAATCTGGAAAGGCTTCATGTTTTTACCAATTCGTTCCTGTAAAAAGAAAATAGAACCTTTACTGTCCAGTTTGATGAAAATTGCAATGGTAATTAATGCAGGAGAGAACAAAATTAATACGAGAGCAGAAAAAACGATATCAATCAAGCGCTTGAAATGCTTTTGCCATTGAGGCATGATTTCAGGAGAAATATCCATTAATGCAGTACCAAAAATGTAATTCATTTTCACACTGCCACTAATTAAATCATAATTATCAGGAATGATTTTGATGTTAACTTGCTCTTCTTTCAGCAAAGAAATCACTTTGTGCAATTGCTCATGTTCGGATGATTGTATAGCAAGAATAACGATCTCGATATTATGTTCCTGAATGATTTTTCTGATATCCGTGTAATTTCCAAAATGTGTTAGGAAATTATTCAGTGAAGGTTCTGGCGAATCAATTACATTCACATAACCTTTGAAATTATATCCTTGAGAATAACGTTCATTTTCTAATTCCTGAAATAGTTTAAGTGCATTGTCGTTACTTCCAACAATCAGGGTATTGAAAGAGATAATCCTTTTTCGAATTTTATTTTTTATCATTGTCAGAATAACCATTCGCGATGTGGTGACAATGAAATATTGCAGTATAAAAAGTGAGGAGAAAGTTGTGCGATAAACTTTGTAATTTCTAACTTCATCATCCAAAAGCAAAACAAAGAAAATTAACAATGTGCCAAAAAAGATGATGATAAAACCGCTTACAATTTCCTTTAATCTTGATTTTCTGTAAATATTTTTATAAGAGCCATTTAACCAATAAATGAATAGCCAAAAAGCTGGAATGATGATTAATGCAAGATAAAAATTCTCATCAAATCGGATAGGTACTTTATAGCCATATTTTGCTGGCTCAATAAACATTTTCCTGAATATGAAGAAAAGGGTCCAGGCAATTCCTGTCCCTAATAAATCAGATAATAAATATTGTATGGTGAATTTACGTCTATTCAAGCCACAATAATTTTAAATTGTCAAGATAAATTTTAGCGGTATCGGTGCTTGCATTATAGGAACCAACAAATAATTTGAACACATCATGCAAATCTTCAAAAGCGATTTCTGTTCCATAATTTACATACACTTTTTTCCATTCTTTGCTTGGATTTAAATACAAAACAGGATGCTGTTTTGAGCTGGTTGAACTCAAAGCAAAATAACCAACGGTAAATTCAATATCTGATTTATAGTTCATTTCAAGGAATACTGCTTTTCCTCTGGGTACGACAAAAATATTTTCACTGATCATTTCCAATTTGTCACCGTTTTTTTCTAATACGGCTTCAAAACTATAATTTCCTTCAAAAACATGTTGATCTTCAGATGTTCTTGCTAAGGATACATTGCTGGTTGCACTTGGATCAAAATCCAGATTAGCACTTTCAAAATCTTCGTTTAAGGCCAAATACATATTTGATTTTTTATATCTGACTTTTGGATTAATCGTATCGATATTCAATTCCTGAAAGTTGTAATTATCGATGATTAATGGTTCATAAAAAGGGTAGGAGGTTCGTGTATTTGAAATTCCATTTTCAATAACACCAGCTTGTATGATTAATTTATGTTCTCCTTTACTCAAAACCGGAAAAGTAGTGGGAAGTTCAAATACCCCAACCACTTCATTGTCTAAAACTACCCATGCATCTGTAATTCGATGATTTACTGTGCCAAAGCTATCGTAGCTACCACTTAGCGTAAACGTATCAATATGTATATAGGCGGGTATTTCTTCAGAGGGATTAATCAGGTCACAGGAATGTAAAAAGCCAATGAAAAAAGGGATGCTTAGTATGATTAAAAAATTTTGAAACCTCATTTTATTCGATTCATGCCTTCCTCAATTTTTTCTAAAATCTGGTGGGCTAATTTTAAAGAACGGAATCCATCGGTAATTGTTACTTCTGGTTCTGTATTATTTTTAATCGACTTTGCAAAAAGCGACAACTCATGTCTGATTGCATTTATTTCTGGCACTTTCAGCGAGCTAAAACTGATTTCTTTTTTCGGTTTTCCATTTCCAGGGTCAACAATAATAGAAAATGGATTTTCTTGTTCTCCTTCTAATTCACGGATGTTGTAAACGTCAACTTTTTTATCCAGAAAGTTAATGGTGATGTATGCATTTTTTTGGAAAACACGCATCTTCCTTTCATTTTTCAAAGATGCTCTACTTGTTGTCACATTGGCAACATAGCCATTTTCAAATTCAATTCGCGCATTGGCTATGTCTGGTGTGTCAGATATTATTGGAACTCCACTAGCCGATATTTGAAATACTTCGGAGGGAATTAAGTTTAGGATTAAATCCAGATCATGAATCATCAAATCCAGCACAACAGAAACATCTGTTCCCCTTGGGTTATATTGAGCAATCCTTGAACTTTCAATAAACATAGGCTTTAAATTGAGTTCCTTGGCGGCCAGAAAAGCTGGATTAAATCGCTCCACATGACCTACCTGAGCCTTAATGCCTTTTTCAGTAACTTGCTTTACCAGTTCATTAGCTTGCTCCAGTGTATAAGTCAGTGGCTTTTCAATAAAAATATGTTTGTTTTTTTGAATAGCTTGAATTGCACATTCATAGTGAGAAATTGTAGGTGTAACAATGTCAACAACATCTACTTCATCTATCAGTGAATCAATATCTGGAAAGCTTTTGATGTTAAATTCATCGCTGGCAGATTGAGCTTTTTCAGTATCAGGATCATAGAATCCGATTAACTGAAATTCAGGAATTTCCTTGATTTGCTTGATATGTATTTTACCTAAATGTCCTGCTCCCAGAACGCCTATTTTTAACATCCTACAATTTTTGACTTGAAATGGATTTGTATTGGAGTGCAAATATGGTATATTTTCATGATTTATGGGGATTATTTTCGATTTTTGAACAATCTAATGAATAGCAAATGCAATTGAAATTGATTGAAATAGATGAATTGAATTCCACGAATGATTATGCAAGAGAATTAATTGAAAATTCTGGGGCAGAAAATGGGATGATTATCAGTGCAGCTTTCCAAAGTCATGGGAAAGGACAATCAAAAGCTGTTTGGGAGAGTGAGAAAGGGAAGAATATATTAATGTCGATTATTCTGAAGCCTGAGTTTTTAATGGCTGAAAAGTATTTTTTTATTAGCATGATAGCTAGTTTAGGAATTGCAGATTGTTTGCATACTGCATTTGGAATAGAAAATGTCAAAATCAAATGGCCAAATGATATATACATTAATGCCCGGAAAGTGGCCGGAATTTTAATTCAAAATGACTTGAATCAGCATGGAATAAGTTCAAGTATTATTGGAATAGGATTAAATGTTAACCAAATGTCATTTTCCAATAGCCTTCCTAATCCGATATCAATGCAGCATGTATTGAAAAAAGAGATTGATCTTACCTTTGTTAGAGAAAAATTGGTCGAATTTATTCTTCATAAGTATCATTTATTGATTGAAGGAAGATTTGAAGAGATTAAAGCAAACTATGAAAGTCAACTCTATAAATATAATTTAAGTGCTGAGTTTTCAAGTCAACAAAAGTGTTTTGATGGAATCATTCGAGGAGTTGATGAATATGGTAAATTAGTAGTGGAAACCCATGCTGAGTTGAAGTCATTTGATATGAAAGAAATAGCCTATATTTTATAATTCATTTAAATATTATTCCAATGATATAGGTTTGTTTCTATTTTTGACTTTTAATTCAAGCTGACAGAAAAACAATTATGAGCATATTATTCACAAATATCAAAGGATTGGTTCAATATAGCATGAACCCAATGTCTTTTAAGGCTGGAAAAGAAATGCTCAACCTGCCTGTACTTGAGAATTCTTATTTATTAGTTGAAAATGGGAAAATAGCGGCCTTTGGAGAAATGCAGCATTTAAGCAAAAGCATTATAGCTGACGAAACCAAGGATTTATCAGGTTGTTTTGTATTGCCAGCTTATGTCGATTCTCATACACATTTGGTTTTTCCTGAAAGTCGGGAGCAAGAATTTGAATTAAAACTAAAAGGAGCCAGTTATGAAGAAATAGCTGCTGCTGGAGGTGGGATTTTGAATTCAGCTCAAAAGCTAGCCACTCTATCCGAAGAAGAACTTATAGAGTCAGCAGTAACCCGATTGAATGAAATTATCAATCTGGGAACTGCTGCTGTGGAAATTAAAAGCGGCTATGGCTTATCTGTAGGTGGAGAATTGAAAATGCTTCGCGTTATCAAAAAACTTAAAGAAATTAGCCCAATCCCAATAAAGGCAACATTTCTTGGCGCACATGCAGTTCCTAAAGAATATAAAAGCAATAAAAAAGCATACATAAGTTTGATTATTGATGAGATGCTTCCTGTAATAGAAAAAGAAAAATTAGCAGATTATATCGATATTTTTATTGAAGAAGGTTTTTATGACCTGGAAGATGCAACACAAATATTAACGGCAGCAAAGACAAGAGGTCTGAAACCCCGACTTCATGTTGATCAGATGAATGAATTAGGTGGACTTGATTTAGCCATAAAATTTGGAAGTATTTCGGTGGATCATTTGGAAAACACCAGTGAAAAAGGGATTAAATCCTTACTGAACAGTAATACCATCCCTACATTATTGCCATCTTGTTCATTTTATTTAAACATGAAATTTCCTCCGGCCAGAAAAATGATTGATGCAGGATTAGGCGTTTCCATTGCTTCTGATTATAATCCGGGAAGTTCTCCATCAGGTAACTTGAATTTTTCCATGTCGCTAGCTTGCATCAAAATGAAAATGATGCCTGAAGAAGCACTGAATGCAATTACCATTAACGCAGCTCATGCATTGGAAATTGAAAATGAAATGGGAAGTATTGAGCTTGGCAAAAAAGCCAATCTGATCATTACAAAACAAATTCCTTCGATTAAGTTTATGCCCTATAATTTTGGTAATCATGTGATTGAAAGTATGATTATTGAAGGAAAATATTTTAACGGAATTGAAATAACAAATAAACAATAGATAATGAAGAAACTGATTGAATGCGTACCAAATTTTAGTGAGGGAAGAGACCTCAGCATCATCAAGCAAATTACAGATGAAATTGAAAAAATCGATGGTGTTAATTTGCTGGATGTTGATCCTGGCCATGCTACTAATCGCACAGTTGTAACATTTGTTGGTGAACCTGAGGCCGTTTTAGAAGCTGCATTTAATGCAGTTAAAAAAGCATCTGAGTTAATAGATATGAGTAAGCATAAGGGAGCTCATCCTCGATTTGGTGCAACAGATGTTTGCCCATTGGTTCCTGTTTCAAATATTAGTATGGAAGAAACGGTGCAATATGCTCATAAACTGGCCAAACGCATTGGAGAAGAATTGAAGTACGGTATTTATTGTTATGAGAATGCAGCTCAAAAACCTGATAGAAGAAATCTGGCAAATTGCAGAGCTGGTGAGTATGAAGGTTTGGCTGATAAGCTGAGCAAAGCTGAATGGAAGCCTGACTTTGGTCCTGCAGAGTTTAATCCAAAAACAGGTGTAACTGCAGTTGGTGCACGCGATTTTTTAATAGCAATTAACTACAATTTGAATACGACTTCAACCCGAAGAGCAAATGCAATTGCTTTTGATGTAAGAGAAAAAGGACGGGCAAAAACTGATGATGGGACTCCAAATGGTAAAAAAATCATAGACGATCAGGGGAATGTTGTCTGGGAAGCCGGAACATTAAAAGGAACCAAAGCAATTGGTTGGTTTATAGATGAATATGGAGTTGCCCAGGTTTCCATGAATATTACAAATATTAATGAAACACCTATCCACATCGCTTTTGATGAAGTTTCCGACAAGGCTCAATTAAGAGGAATGCGTGTAACGGGTGCTGAATTAGTTGGCCTAGTACCCTTGCATACTTTGCTTTCAGCAGGAAAACATTATCTAAAAAAACAAGAGCGCTCAACAGGCGTTTCAGATAGTGAATTGATTAAAATCGCAGTGAAATCGATGGGTTTGGATGATTTGTATGAATTCAAGGCTGAAGAAAAAATAATTGAATATTTAATTGAAGACCGCACTACCAAAAAACTGGTAGATATGAATTTGAAAGAATTTGCTGAAGAAACAGCCAGTGAATCACCTGCTCCTGGAGGAGGATCTGTTTCAGCTTATGTTGGCGCAATGGGAGTTGCTCTTGGAACCATGGTGTCTAATTTGTCTGCTCACAAACGAGGCTGGGACGATCGCTGGGAAGAGTTTTCAATTTGGGCAGATAAAGGTCAGGAATTCATGAAAAAGTTGGTTGCATTCGTAGATGAGGATACACAAGCCTTTAATAAAATTATGGATGCTTTTAAATTGCCAAATGGGAATGATGCTGAAAAAGCCATTCGAAAACAAGCTATTCAGATAGCAACCAAATATGCTATTGAAGTACCTTTTACAGTAATGGAAACTGCATTTTCGTCCATGCAAGTGATATTGGCAATGGCTAAATCTGGAAATCCTAATTCAGCATCAGATGCTGGAGTGGGAGCATTGTGTGCCTGTATGGCAGTGAAAGGAGCTTATTTGAATGTTAAAATAAACTCTGCTGATTTAGATGACAAGGATTATGTTAAGGAAATACTAGAAAAAGGATCCGAAATTATTGAAAAATCAGAGTTGCTTGAAAAAGAAATATTATCAATAGTTGAACATAATATTTTGCATTAATCCTCAGAGAATTAATAAATTAATGCATTTTTCTATTTTATTTAATTATATTATTTATTATATTTGTATGTACAATTATTGAAATGTAGTGTCATGAGAAGAAAAAAATTTATTACACGCTACACAATTGAGGAAATGGAGAAATTACTTCATAGCAAGGAGGAGTTCCGAGTTGCTATGCGATTAATGACCTGTATCCTTGTAGCGAAAGGTTTTTCGGTGACCGAACTTCAAAAGATTTTTTATTATAAATCAGCTGCCAGATATTTTTTCTGGGCCAGAAGATTCAATGAGGAAGGAATAGAGGGATTACGTGATCGAGAAGGTAGAGGAAGAAGGGCCAAATTAACAGAGAGTGATTACAAGCAACTTAAAACTATTTTACTAACCCAAACGCCTGAAGATTTTGGTTTCGATTCTAAAATCTGGAATGGACAAATTATCACTGATTTAATTAAAAAAGAATTTGGAGTAGATTATCGTAAGGCCAACATTTATATCATGTTGAAGAAAAAACTGAAGTTGCATAATCGAAAGGCTCTGGGTTTTGTGCGTATTGACGATTAAGGTATTCAAGCTATTTATTCACTGAAAGTTTTTTTCATTTTAAGAACTTGCTCTTTGGTTCCCAAAACAATTATTATTGAATTTTCATTAATGATTGTTTCTGGTGCGGGATTGATTTGAAATGCTCCATCGTGCGGATCTCTTAATGCAATTACATTTACACCCGACAATTTGCGAAAGTTAATTTCTGCAATCGATTTACCAACATATTCTTTTTTAATATTGCTGCATTCCAATTCTTCTGTGCATACTCCGGAGTCAATATCATCAGTTAATACATGATAAAATTCAATGAGGTCTGGTCTGTTTACTAAATTGGCCATATAATGCCCTCCAATCGTTTCTGGCATAACCACATGATCTGCACCAGCTGTTTGAAGTTTTTCTTCTGAACTAGCCATAGCAGCCCTGCTGATAATAGTTAGCTTATTATTTAGTTTTCTGGCCGACAATACAACAAAAACATTATCTGCATCAATGGGTAGTGTACTGATTATGGCCTTTGCATTAACGATATTAGATCTTAAAAGTATTTCGTCTTCAGATGCATTGCCTTGTACATAAGGGAAACCATATTCCTGAATTAATTCGATAATTTCAGGATTATTTTCAATGATGATGAAGGGTACATTGCCTCGCGATAACTCTTCAATGCATTTTCTTCCATTTCGTCCGTAACCAACAACAATTACATGATTACTTAGTTTTAGTATTTGTTTTTCCATTCTAAACATTTTAAGCCTTTTTTTATATTCCCCATCAATTACATAAGATGTGATTGTTGTTACTGCATACGTAAATACAGATATGTAAATGATGATGAGAATAATCGTGAAGACCTTACCCTCACTGCTAAGTTCTTTTACTTCCCCAAAACCAACAGTAGAAAGTGTTATAATTGCCATATAAAATGCATCAAGAAAAGTCAGGTCTTCGATAAGCATATAACCAAATACACCAAGAAAAATAGCTAATAAAATGACCAATATAGCCAGATGGATTCTGTAAAAAGAGAGGCTTCTGCTTCTTAATGATGTTTGTGTATTACCGTACAACATTTAATTTGAAATATACGAATGTAATGATTTGACAAATGGGCAAAAAAAACCCCGCTATTGGAGCAGGGTTCATTTTGTTGTGTCGTTAAGTTACATGATTTTAGTTGAAAGGTCTTTGCCTGGTCTGAATTTAACAACTGTTTTCTTTGGTATTTTAATTTCTGCTCCGGTTTGAGGATTTCTTCCTTTCCTTGCTGCTCTTTCCGATGTAGCAAAGGTTCCAAATCCTACTAAAGTAATTTTATCCCCTTTTTTTAAAGCATCTGCTGTAGCTCCTATAAAAGAGTTTAAAGCATTTTGTGCTTGTGTTTTTGTAATTTCAGCGTCAGCTGCAATTTTGTTAATTAAATCTCCTTTGTTCATAATAAAAATTTTTGTGTTAAAAAAAAACCTGAATTCCTTAATACTCCTCAAATATAAAGAAAATATGAACTCGCAGTTTGTTTTTTTTTCAGAAATTTTAACTAATAGAAGTCTGTAACCTTAATTAGGCCTGCATCTTCGATGGAATAAGATTTAATTAATAACAATTAAATCTTATTTTTTGTTGCGCAATGAAAATAAAATCAAAAATTTGCAAATTAAAGCAAACTGTTATGATGAATAATAAACGAAAAAACACCTTCACCCAAAAGGGAATCAAAATATATCTATTAACTAGCTTGATTTTCATCTTTTTAGCTGGCAAATTATATGCTGATGGCGGGATGTATCCTATTAATCAGCTTAACAAGTTGAATTTAAAGGCTGCTGGATTAAAAATTGATATCGATAAAATCTACAATCCTGATAGCATTAGCTTATTGCAAGCTGTTGTTAATTTAGGAGGTTGTACAGGCTCTTTTGTGTCTGAAGATGGATTGATACTGACAAATCATCATTGTGTGTTCAGTTCATTAAAATCTTTATCTACAGCGGATAATAATTTAATGGAAAAAGGTTTTTTGGCAATGGACAAACAACAGGAATTGCAAATGAAGGGAATGACTGTTAAAATAATGATGAGCTATGAAGATGTTAGCGAGCAAGTATTGGAGGGTATTTCGAGTGAAATGGATCCTGTTCAAAGAAGAAGTGCTATTTCTGCTAATATGAAAAAGGTTTTAGATGCGGATCAAAGTCTGCATACTGATTTATCTGTGCAGCTTTCAGAAATGATAACAGGGAAATCCTACATGATTATTCGATATCAATTTTTGAAAGATATTCGGATAGTGTATGCTCCTCAAAGAGAAATAGGTGAATTTGGAGGAGAAACAGACAATTGGATGTGGCCTAGGCACAGTGGGGATTTTGCTTTTGCAAGAGCCTATGTGTCGCCTGATGGTCAACCAGCAGAATACAATGCTGAAAATGTACCATTCAAACCATCCATTCACTTGACAGTTAGTGCAGATGGTGTTCAGGAAAATGATTTTATTTTCATTTTAGGGTATCCTGGAAGGACTTTCAGAAATCGTCCGGCTGATTTTCTGGAGTATATGCATGATTATCATATGCCATTTATTGCCGAGTTTTTTGAGTATAGGATTGATCAAATGGAGCAGCTGACTCATGCGAATCCAAGCATGAAAGTGAAGTATGATCCATTTATTAAAGGATTAGCAAATACTTCGAAAAATTATCGAGGGAAATTAAGTACGATGAAAAGAATTCATTTGCTGGATAAAAAAAGAGCCGAAGAACGAATGATACTGGCTTTATTAAAAGATGATGGACAAAAGGCAGCTGAATATCAAAGTCTCTTATCGCAAATTGATGAATTGTATCAAAAAATATTTGAGCATACCGAAGAATATATGTTTTATGGGCAAATGCTAAGTGCATCGATGAATATGCGTATTGCCAGAACTTTGGTTTCCTATGCTGAAAGAGCCATGACATTTGATAAGAAATCAGCTGCTTTTGAGGAATACAAATTAAAAGTCAAGGAAGATATTATGCAGTCACTTGCGTCCTACGATCCTATAATGGACAGCTTAAATCTGACCAAATTGCTGCTGATGAATAATGAATTCAAATTTCCGATTGAGGAATTTTATAAGATATTTGACAAAGAACAATATGCACAGGATGTAATTGCCTATTTAAGAAAATCGTATCAGGATTTTATATATTCTGAAGCCTATATCGACAAGATGTTGGCAAAATCGAGTAAAATAGTAAAAAGCAAGGATCCATTTGTTCAATTGTATCTTCATTTAAATGAAGGTTTAAAGCTAGTAGCTCAAAATATGAATATATGGAACAGTTCAGTAGATGCATTGTTACCCCGTTATTTAGAACTTAAAATGGAAGCAAATGGTGAAGCTTTTCTTCCCGATGCTAACTCTACTTTCCGATTAACCTATGGCTATATTAAAGGATATTATCCAAGAGATGGGATTTATCAATCTCCTTTTACATCATTAGCCGGAATCAAACAAAAAATCTCGATGGGTGGTGAATACATTGCTAATGACAAATTAATAGCTGAAATCGACAATCTGTATGTAGAAAACAATCAGGAAAAAATAAATAAAGTGATTGTTAATATGCTATATAATGCGGATACAACAGGAGGTAATTCAGGAAGCCCCGTTTTGAATGCTTATGGAGAAATTGTTGGATTAAATTTCGATCGTGCTTATGAAGCAACAGTTAATGATTTTGCCTGGAATGATTCCTATAGCAGATCCATTGGTGTCGACATCAGGTATATTCTATTCGTTACCAAAGAAGTAGGCAAAGCAAACCATCTTTTGAAAGAGCTAGGTGTTGGGTCAATTTAAGATCTTTTGTTAATTTTACCTTTGTTTTAATCTGTCTCCAAAGAGAAAAAGCAACTTGTAGTGCATCGTTCATGCTAAAACTTAATTTTGAATAAAGGAAACATCATTTTTGACACATCCCTGCAATTTTTCTCAAAATGGTTAATCCAAAATGAGTACAAGCATATATTTCTGTTAATTGATGAAAATACAAGAAAACATTGTTTGCCTGTATTAGTATCAGATGTCAAAATATTAAGCGATGCTCAAATAATTGAAATCCCAACAGGCGAAGAGTCTAAAAATCTGGTAAATTGTGAGCACATCTGGTCTGAATTATTGCACAATAATGCAAATAGAGATGCACTAATCATTAATTTAGGAGGAGGATTGCTTACTGATATTGGCGGTTTTGCTGCTTCAGTTTATAAAAGAGGGATTCCATTTGTTAATATTCCGACTAGCTTAATAGGAATGATTGATGCTTCGGTTGGTGGCAAAACGGGTATTAATTTTAAATCGCTGAAAAACCAAATAGGATTATTTTCGGATCCTGATTTGGTCGTAATTTGTCATCGATTTTTAGCAAGCTTAGCACAAAACCATTTGCTTTCAGGTTTTGGAGAAATGTTGAAATATGGTTTGATACTGGATAGGAAATTATGGAATGAGTTGAAAACTATTGATATCCAATCGGATTTGTTTACTCAAACTGAATTAATAAATCGATGCCTGGAAATTAAGCAATCTGTTGTTGAGCTTGATTATTATGAAAAAAATTACCGCAAAGTATTGAATTTTGGTCACACAGTTGGTCATGCTTTAGAAAGCTTTTTTATAGGCAAATCAGAAAGTGAGTTGTCTCATGGCCAAGCAGTGGCACATGGATTAGTTATAGAAAGTATTATTGCAAATCAGTGTGGTTTATTATCAGATTCAGATACGCAAGAGATTGAAATAGTTGTTTTTAGGCATTTTCAGAAGCTTAGTTTATTACCTGAGTATTTTGACAAACTTTACGAGATTATGTCATTTGATAAGAAAAATCAAAATGCAGTTGTAAATTTCACACTTTTGAAATCGATAGGAGAGGCTCAAATAGATAATATTGTATCAAAGAAAGGGATTATTAAAGCCTTAGAGGAATACATGAAATTATGAGAAAAATTTGTTTACAAAGTAATACGGGGCATCTGGAAGGAGTTTTGTCCTTGCCAAGCTCAAAGAGTGTTAGTAATCGGGTATTGCTTATCAGGGAATTGAGCGGACGCTACATTCATATTGATAATTTATCAGAAGCTGGCGATACCTTGCTTATGCAACAATTGCTGGAATTTCCGGAAAAAATTTTAAATACAGGTAATACCGGTACGGTCATGCGGTTTTTAACTGCTTATTTTGCTATCAAAGAAGGAGAATGGGAATTGATAGGTAGTGAGCGAATGAAAAGTAGACCCATTAGGAATCTGGTAGATGTGTTGCTAAGCTTAGGTGCTGATATCACCTATATGGGTAATGAAGGTTATCCACCGCTGAAAATTGTTGGGCAAGACATTCAAGGTGGAGAGTGTGTTATCAATGCAGAGGTCAGTAGCCAATTTATTTCGGCTTTGCTACTGATTGCTCCAATGCTAAAAAATGGGCTTGAAATAAGCTTACAGGGTTCGGCAGTTTCTTTTCCATATGTATCGATGACACTGCGTATCATGAAATATTTTGGTGTGAAAGCCAATGTAAAGAGAAATATGATTACGGTTGATCATCAAAAATATAAATCCAAGCGATTTCATGTCGAAACAGATTGGTCTGCTGCATCCTATATTTTTGCCATGGTAAGTTTATCAAAAACGTCAAAGGTTGAAATCATGGGTTTGGAGAAAAAAAGTCTTCAGGGAGATAGTGTGGTGAGTACCCTAATGCAGAAATTTGGTGTAAAAACAAGGTTTAAAAAAGATAGGATACTGCTAACAAAGAAACCATTTAAACTGAAGAATTTTGAGTATAATTTTGTTCAAAATCCTGATTTGATTCCAACCTTTGCTGTGCTGTGTACTATCCATAAAATTCCATTTCATTTTAGAGGCATTAATGCTTTGCGACTGAAGGAGAGTGATCGGGTAGAAGCATTATCTGTTGAATTAGAAAAATTGGGTTTGAAGCTTAAGACTACTGAAAATGAAATGATTGGTACTGATTTCTTTGAAGCAGAATATGATTATAAAACATTCAATACCTATGGAGATCATCGGATTGCCATGAGTTTTGCCATTGCTGCTTCTACAAACTCAAATCTTGTAATTGAAGATCCTGATGTAGTAGAAAAATCTTACCCCGGATTTTGGAGTGATTTAGAAAGCATTGGATTAAAATTTGGATACTTAGCTGAGCAATAATGGGCGGAAATTCATTTGGGACACTATTCAAAATCACCACATTTGGTGAATCACATGGCAAAGGCATAGGCGTTGTTATTGATGGTTGTCCTGCAAATATGAATTTAAATCTGGATCAAATACAAGAGGAGCTTAATAAAAGAAAACCCGGACAATCTGCCATTACCACTGCCCGAAAGGAGCAGGATACATTTGACATATTATCAGGTCTATTTGAAGGGAAAACTACAGGAGCTCCCTTAACTATTTTTATTAAAAACCAAGATTCGAGATCCGAAGATTATAATATGCTAAAGGATGTTTACAGGCCTTCTCATGCAGATTACACCTATGAGCTAAAGTATGGATGGAGGGATCACAGAGGAGGAGGACGATCTTCGGCTAGAGAAACTGCAGCTAGAGTTGCTGCTGGAGCAGTAGCAAAACAAATTCTTGAAAAAGAAGGAATTGAAGTAATTGCATTCACTAAACAGATTGGCCATATTTCTTTGCAAGAGAATATTGAAAAACTTGACTTTTCAATCAGAAATAGGAATGAAGTAAAGTGCCCTGATTTAGAGATTGCAGAGCAAATGAGCTCATTGATTAAGAAATGTAAGTCTGAAGGTGATAGTATTGGTGGGGTTGTTTCCTGTGTTGTGAAAAAATGTCCTGTTGGATTGGGTGAGCCTGTATTTGATAGATTAGAAGCTGATCTCGCAAAAGCTATGCTTAGCATTAATGCTAGTAAAGGATTTGAAATTGGTTCAGGCTTCCAAGCTGCTGCTATGAGAGGTTCTGATCATAATGATAACTTTCGATTGAACAAAAATAAAGAAATTGAAATAGCAGACAATCATGCAGGCGGTATACTTGGAGGAATTAGTAGCGGTGCAGAAATCTATTTTAATGTAGCCTTTAAGCCAACCTCTACAATTAAATCAAATAGTTCATTCATTAGTAAAAACAATGAAGAAGTTATTTTGGAAAATCTAACAGGAAGACATGATCCCTGTATTGTTCCCAGAGCTGTGGCTGTAGTCGAAGCAATGACCTCCCTTGTTCTGGTTGATCATTTGTTTAGGAGTAAAATAACTAAGCTTTCATAACTATTAATTTGAGTACTTTTGTAGGCTATTTATGAGCAATAATAAAATCCGAACATATCAGGAATCTCACTGGAGAAGTATTGTAAAAGCAGTAACCTGGCGTGTTGTTGCTACGCTAACTACTTTCTTTATAACCTATTATGTTTTCATGGCAAGAACAAAAGCAGATCTACTCGAAGGGATAGAACATGATCTTTTGGAATTGGCTAGAAAACAAGCACGCCAAAATGCATTTGAAGATGCTGTGTCTTTTGCCGGAATAGTTGCGGTTTTTGAATTGGTCATAAAACTTGTGCTCTACTATTTCCATGAAAGAATCTGGCAATCAGTTAATGTAGGTTGGATTCGTAAACACAACCGAAGAAGGAAAATTAATAAAATAAGACGAGACAGAATTCGTAATCTTATTACAAGAAATTAGTTTCTATTTCTGAATACATCTGACACTATACCCATTTTGGAATAAGTTTCCATATACAGCTATATTGTATCCATTTTTATGAATGGCCATTGTAAATGCATCTTCAACATTGGCTTGAGTAGTACTCCAAAAACTGGTGTTTTCTCCTTGTCCGAAATAAAACTCATCGTCACCCGTATAATCGCCTGCGAATTTAGCGTTGAAACCACTTTTTCCACCTTCAACTAATTTAGCACCAGCTACATCCTTGCCTCCATTGTGGCTTAGGAGTTCTAGAAAATCATCTTTTGAAGGAATTTTCCAACCAGCAGGACATGCATTTAAAGCTGTTTTCCAGGTATACAAACGTCCAAAAGAATCACAATTAATAGCTTCATCATCAAAACAATAACTGCCACTTGTTTTATAATTAAGATTTTCAGCCATCCATACTTGACTTCCAATTTTAACTGTAGCATATATTTTCCCATCACGCTTATCTTTAATACTTTGTGCCTGAATGGAAAAAGTGAAAAGAATGAGAGAGCTTAACACTAAAAAATTTCTCATGATTTTTTGATTTAGTTAGTCCTCAAATATACAAATTGCATGCTAAAATTTCTTACGTAAATTATTATATCCAAATAATTGCTTTGAATGGCATATTTATTGACCAAATAGCAGATAATCACAGACCTAAATACTTACTTTTGTAAATGAATTAATCATAATAATATGAAAAACGTATTTGTTTTAATCATGCTTGCTTTTCTTGCGATGGGACAAACTTGTTCTCAAAAGGATTTTGAAGGAAGCCTTACATATGAGCTAGATTTAGAAGGTGATTTTATGGGTTTAATGGAAGCTTATATGCCTGATTCGTATGTGTTTAGTTTTAAAGAAGGCAAAACACTTCTGCGGATAAATGGTGGGTTATTGGAATCAATCATGGGAAAAATATTAATTGAAAGTGAGAAATCCTATATAATAAATGATGCTGAAAAATCAGTTTACGAATTATCAGGAACAGATAATCCTGAGGAAATTGATGCAGATCAGCAAGGAGCAATAATTACGGAACTTAATGAAACAGAGACCATTCTTGGCTTTGAATGTAAAAAATATGAAATGCTTTTTAACAAGGGCGGTAATGAGTATATTCAATATGTGTGGGCAACAAAAGAAATAAGCAATCGACTAAATGGCCTAAACGAATCGGGTGTTCCAGGTAAATTCAATTTCATGGGTTTGGATGCTTTTCCTCTAAAAATTCAAAGTAAAATAAGTGAAGGTGGTATTTCATTCAGCTTGCTTTTAACTGCTGTTAAAATTGAAAAAGCAAAACTTGATGCAAAAGATTTTGTTATTCCTGATGATTATGATGTTAAAGCTCTAAACGATATGCTCAATTTCCCCAAATAAAAATATATGCAAAGATTTGTACTTGCTTTTTTTGTTATTGTTATTTTCAATAGCATTTCCCCATACATAGTCAGTGGGCAAATTAATTCACACAAAACATTTCTGATTAAGTTTACTGATAAAAATAATTCCCCATACAGTTTGGCCGAGCCCTTGGATTATCTTTCGCAAAGAGCATTGAATAGAAGAATTCGGATGCAAATTGACATAAATGAACAGGATATTCCAGTAAATCCAAGCTACTTGGATAGTTTAAAATCAGCAGGAGCTATAGTTCATTTTACATCAAAATGGCTAAATACAGCTACGGTAAGTGTCGATACGGAATTAGTTATTAAAACCATTCTCAAGTTTCCTTTTGTTAAAAAAACTGAAAGAATATATCGTTCACTGGATGTTAATCTGGAATCAACAATTTCAACTTCTGCATTGAATGCATGGGAAACTGATCCGGTTTATGGGCAATCCTATAATCAAATAAAAATGCTGAATGGTCATTTATTGCATGAAAAAGGATATAATGGAGATGGAGTTGTCATCGCAATTATTGATGCAGGTTTTAATCGAATTGATTCTTTGGATGCATTTAGTTATCTATTTGCAAATAACCGAATTCTAGCAACACATGATTTTGTTGATGGCGATGATCAGGTTTTTTCTCACCACTCTCATGGAATGTATGTATTGTCAACCATAGCCGGCAAGATTTGGGGAAAGTTAATCGGTACTGCTCCCGAAGCCAGCTTTATTTTATTAAGGTCTGAAAATGCAGATAGTGAATATATTATTGAAGAGGATGCCTGGATTGCTGCTGCTGAATTTGCCGACAGTGCGGGTGCTGATGTGATTAACTCATCCTTGGGTTATTCCGTTTTTAATGATTCCAATATGAATCACAGCTATGCCGATTATGATGGCAATACGATTCGAGTAAGCATAGGAGCTGATGTTGCTGCCAGTAAAGGATTAATAGTTGTCAATAGTGCTGGAAATGAAGGCAATGATCCCTGGTTGCATATAACTGCCCCTGGTGATGCCGACAGTATACTAACGATAGGAGCTGTAGATGAAACTGGGCAATATGCTCCATTCAGTTCTATAGGACCTTCTTCCGATGGAGATGTAAAACCCAACGTTGTAGCACAAGGGATGAATGCAGTTGTTGCAACAAATAAAGATGGAATAGTTGGTTTGATTAATGGAACTTCCTTGTCATCACCGATTATTGCAGGTATGGTAGCTTGTTTGGTTCAAGCTTTTCCTGACAAAACCAATATGGAAATAATAAGGGCTATCGAAAAAAGTGCTCATCTTTATCCCAAGCCTGATGTTTATTATGGTTATGGAATCCCGGATTTTGATCTTGCATTTACCTATTTGAAAATGACTGAGGATGAATTGTCGGCTTCTATCGAATTGCTGGAACTTTATCCCAATCCGTTTCAAAACGGACTTGTTTTGAGTTTATATTCTAAAGAAGCAAATGAGCTGGTGATTAGCATTAATAGTGTGACAGGCCAAAATTATTATCAAGAAAATCTAATGGTTCAAGCGCAAAGTCTGGAGAAGTTTTACATTCATTTAAGCCAAAAAATGCTTCCTGGTCTGTATGTGCTTTCCGTGGCAAATGGTGATGAAATCCTTCAGAAAAAAATTGTCAGAATGTGATTTTAGCCTAGCCGCCAGTCAACTGGTTCTCGACCAATACTTTTTAAAATCTCATTTGATTTTGCAAAATGTTTACATCCAAAAAATCCATTGTGGGCAGAAAAAGGGGATGGGTGTGCTGCTTTTAAAATATAATGCTTGCTGGAATCGATAATTTCGGATTTTCCTTCAGCAAATTTTCCCCACAGTAAAAAAACAACACCTTCCAGTTTAGCTGAAATAGTTTTAATAATTGAATCTGTAAATAATTGCCAACCTATTTTTTGATGTGAAGCTGCCTGACTTGCCCTAACCGTTAGTATGGAATTCAAAAGTAGAATACCTTGGTTTGCCCAATTCGATAAATCTCCATGCGGTGGAATATTCAAGCCTGTATTACTTTTTATTTCCTTAAAAATGTTGACCAAGCTAGGTGGTGCCGGAATTCCTTTTTTAACTGAAAAACACAAACCATGAGCTTGGCCTGCTCCATGATAAGGATCCTGTCCTATAATGACAACTTTTATTTTTTTGAGTGGCGTTAAATTCAATGCATTGAAAATTTCAGCAGAAGGTGGATAGACTGTTCTTCCTGATTCTTCCTCCTCAATTAGGAAATCAAGAATTTGATTAAAATATTCAGATTCAATCTCATACCTTAACAAGTTATACCATTCCGGATCCAAAACAAGTTTGAAGTTTTTTTGATTGTTGTATGAGAATAGATCAGACATTAGCTAGGCCATTAATATTTTAAAAAGCATTTCTTTTGTGAGTTCTCCCTGATCGGTTCCACGATCGTTTATCCCTTTTGATTTCAAATCATATTCCTGAATAATTGCCAGTACTTTTCCAATTGTACCCTTATAATTCTTCAAAACAGGGTAATAAGATTTCATTTGCCAATCACTTATTCCCAACTCATTGGCGGTTTCTTTTTGTGATTTTCCATTGTTTTCCAATACAAAACTCCGGCTAAAGAAATTGAATAATGCACCAGTTGTCATGTAAATAGGATTGCTTTTAATATTAGCCTGATAATAGCGACATATTTTTGCCACTTTATTTGAATTCTTGCTTCCCAATGCATTCTGAAGTTCAAAAATATTATAATCCTTACTGATACCGATATGATATTCAATGTCGTCTAAATCAATAACTCCTGTTTCATTTTTAATTTTAATAAGTTTTTCCAGTTCATTGGCAATTTTACTTAGATCACTACCTAGATATTCGATCAGTAAGGCAGAAGCTTTGTTGGTAATTTTAAGCTTTTTGGGTGCCAAATAGTTGTCAATCCATGGGGCGATTTTGTTTTCGTATACCCTGCTTGCTTCCATGAAGCAACATGAACTACTTTCCTTAAGTGCTTTATAAACTGCAGTTCGCTTATCGAGCTTCATTCTTTTACAGCAAAAAACGACTATGCTTTTATCGTTCGGATTTTGGAAGTATTTTGTAAACTCATCAAATTTTTTGAAATCCTGAGCCTCCTTTAGAATAATTACATTGTAATCCGACATCATTGGAAAACGCAATGCACTTTCAATGATATTTCCCGGACTACTTTCTTTTCCGTAGAAAATAGAAAGATTGAAAGATTTTTCGGACTCATCTAATACATTTTCAGCAATATAGTCGCTAATTGTATCGGTGAAAAAGGATTCCTCTCCGGTAAGAAAATAAACGGAATGATACTGTTTTGCCGCTAGATCTCTTTGTATTTGTTCAAAATTCTTTATCATTACTGCAAAATAAATGGCATTTTTAAGCCAATGAAGTTAGGATTAATGCTTGATTTAACTCTGCCCAAATATGATTATTTAATTCAAAAAAGAGAAGGAAAACTATATATTTTCGATCTGGTTAGAAAGAAATATATTTTTCTTACCCCTGAAGAATGGGTTCGGCAACATTTTGTGAATTATTTGATCACTGAAAAATCAGTACCACAGAAACTAATCAGTCTTGAAAGGGGATTGAATTACAATCGTTTAGCAAAAAGAAGTGATATTGTTGTTTATGGTCAAAAAGGGCAAGCTCTGCTGTTAATTGAATGCAAAGCAAGTACTATTGAATTGAATGAGCAAGTCATATTTCAGGTAGCCACCTATAATGTCAAATTAAGAGCCCCATTTATTGGAATAACAAATGGTTTGAAGCATTTTTATTGGAAACATGCTGAAGGAGTAAAGAATTTAAGCCTTCAAGAATTGCCTGATTTTCAAGAAATGAATAAATCAGCAGAAAAGTAGTTTTGCCAATTTTTCTCTCTCTTTTTCGTCAGAAATATGAAAACATCCAAGTACAACAGCTAATGAATTAATTTTTCTTTCAAACTCAGTTAAATCAAATTCGAAGGCCTTTTTCTTTAAAACAAGCCAGTAGTTGATGTTTTTAAGCTTGTCAAGTATATTCACTCCATTTTGTTTGTTGGCAATGAGAAAATATTCAAAATCGAAATCAATATACTCATAAAAGGGTACCTCAATTATGCTCTGCTGAAAAGAAAAATTTAGCAGATCATTACTTTTAGTTAGCTCAATTCCAGCGATTTTGTTAATAAAATACACCAATCGATAATCCTTCTCAAAACTGACAATGCCATACAAAAGAAGGTTCTCAGAATTAGTAGCTATTGATGATTTTTTCAAAATAGTGTCAGGTTTTAAATTGTATTATTACTTTTGTGGCGAATTCCTTACATCCAGAAAGGATGAAAATTAAGGATTTTTTAGCAACCAATTAAATCTTTTAATATGTCTGAAATTGAAGCTAAAGTTAAAGCGATAATCGTTGAGAAGTTAGGTGTTGATGAAAGTGAAGTAACTCCTGAAGCTAGTTTCACAAATGATCTGGGTGCAGATTCATTGGATACAGTTGAATTAATAATGGAATTTGAAAAAGAGTTCAATGTATCTATTCCAGATGAGCAAGCTGAGAAGATCGGGACTGTTGGACAGGCCATTTCGTATTTAGAAGCTGATTTAAAATAAACTCCTTTTCTGATTATGGATCATAAAAGAGTTGTTGTAACTGGTATTGGCCTGGTAACTCCACTGGGCCATACCATTGACGAAGTATGGGGAAATGCAGTAAAAGGTGTTAGCGCAGCTGGACCGATTACCAAATTTGACCCTGAAAAGTTTAAGACAAAATTTGCCTGCGAGGTAAAGGATTTTAAACCAGAGGACTATATTGATCGTAAAGAAGCCCGAAGAATGGACTTGTTTACACAATATGCTCTTGTAGCTGCTAATAAGGCCATTGCACTCAGTGGTCTTGATTTGGAGAAACTTGATTTGGATCGTTGTGGTGTTATTTGGGCATCTGGCATAGGAGGTATTAAAACCTTTCAGGAAGAAATTCTTTCTTTTGCTGGTGGTGATGGAACTCCACGTTTTAACCCGTTTTTTATTCCTAAAATGATAGCAGATATTGCTGCTGGATTAATTTCTATGCGTTTTGGGTTTAGAGGAGTCAATTTTGCTACTGTTTCTGCTTGTGCTTCTTCTTCCAATGCTATTGGTGCTGCTTTCGAGCATATCAGAAGTGGTCGTGAAGATATAGTAATCACAGGTGGCTCAGAAGCTTGTATTGTAGAAGCATCTGTTGGTGGTTTCAATGCGATGAAGGCAATGTCGGAACGTAATGACGATCCAAAAACTGCTTCACGTCCTTTTGATGTTACCAGAGATGGTTTTGTTATGGGTGAAGGTGGTGCAGGTTTGGTTCTGGAAGAATATGAGCATGCTATAGCAAGAGGTGCTACCATTTATGGAGAAATTATCGGTGCTGGATATTCTGCTGATGCGCATCATTTAACGGCCCCACATCCTGATGGGAATGGAGCCTATATGGTGATGAAAAAAGCTATTGCTGACGCAGGAATAGAGCCTGAGATGATTGATTATATCAATGTCCATGGAACAGCAACTCCATTAGGTGATATTAGCGAAACAAAAGCAGTTCAAAGACTTTTTGGGGAACATGCTTATAAGTTGAATATTAGTTCAACAAAATCGATGCATGGTCATTTACTTGGTGCAGCCGGTGCAATGGAAGCTGTTATGGCACTTTTAGCTATTCAGCATAGTGTTGTGCCTCCAACAATAAATCACAAAGAAGCTGATCCTAACATTGATCCTAAACTCAATTTGACATTGAACAAAGCGCAAGAAAGAAATATCGATTACGCTTTGAGCAATACTTTTGGATTTGGTGGGCATAATGTTTCCCTGATATTTAAAAAGTATATATCATAATCAGGTTCTCCCTTAATAATCTTTTTTCACGTAAGTCATTTGACGAAGAATATTCTAAATTAATTTGGAATACGCTAAAAGTGCGTCCTGAAAATCCTCAAGTCTATAAGGATGCATTTACACATCGATCTGTTGCGAATGGAAACCAGGAAGACAATGAAAAACTTGAATTTCTGGGAGATGCTGTCATAAACTTTCTGGTAGCTGACTATCTTATTCAAAAACTTCCTGAATACAACGAAGGTGATTTAACCCGATTAAAATCTGATATTGTAAAACGCGATAACTTAAATCATCTCGCTTTGGAATTAAGTCTGGATTCTCTTCTGAAATTTAATAAATCAAGTATCAAAATAAAGGAAGGCGAAAGCAGAGATATGTTCGGTAATGCGCTCGAAGCATTGGTTGGAGCAATTTATCTCGATAAAGGTTTTGCTTTTACCAAAAAATATGTCAATAATCATATTCTGAAAAAATGGGTTGATTTAGATGAATTAATATCCAACGATACCAATTATAAGGGAATGTTATATGAATATTCTCAAAAGGAAGATGTTAATATAAAATATACTTTTGAGGAATCAGGAAAGAAAAATACACCAATCTATAAATCTACTGTTTTTATAGGAGATCAAATCTTGGGATCAGGTTTGGGAACCAAAAAGAAAATAGCAGAACAATTGGCTTCCAAAGAAGCATGTAACAAGTTAAAACTACTTAGTTCTTAATTTCAACAGTCATGTAATCTGCACAAGCAAAAATTTGTAAATCAGAATCAGCAGATTTAGCCTTTATTCCTTCCATCATAATTTGATCAACATCTGTATCTTCAGACGTTGGGTCGTGATGGGTTAATCCCAGACGCTTAACAGCACATTTTTCAGCCAGCCTAACAGCATAATCAGGTGTTCCATGGCCATAGCCTACTGTATGTTTAATGTATTTCTCTCTACTGTATTGCGCATCCATGATCAGTAAATCGGCCCCTTGTACATGTTTTTTTAAGTGCCCTGAAAATCCATCCTCGTTTTCATTATCAGTAAGGAAAACAAATACTTTTCCTGTTTTTTTATCTTCAAAACGGAAAGAAATGGTTTTATCAGGATGCTTAGCTCTGTGCATTTTAACTACCAAAAACTCATTCAGCGGATATAATTCGTTTTCAATTTCAATAGTGTCGTCATTGATCTCGATTGTTTCATATACATCTAAATCAATTAATTGTATTGCTTTGGGATGAATTAAAATAACTTGAGCCTGAGGGGTATCAATATTGATGTATTCGAATTTACTTCTGACCTCTCTGACATCGATCGGAAAATAAGGCGGACGCATCATGTCTTCCATCATCTCCTTTGGACCAATGTTGTTCTCACTGGGGCCCATTAACTTCATCTTAATGCTTTTAAAGTAGGTAATGGGGCTTAAAAATAAACCCAGTGTATGATCGTTATGCCAATGTGTAAATAATATGGTGGTTTGCGTTAACTTGCCTTCGGTTTCATTTAACAAATCGTTTCCCATAGGAATAAATCCACTTCCAGCGTCAATAACCAATGCGTGATTATTTGGAATTTGATCAGCAATAATCCGTAAACAAGTAGTATTGCCACCGTATTTAACAGATTTTGGATTAAATACAGGAACAGAGCCTCTGGTGCCGTATAATTGTATTTTCATATGCAGGATTGAAAGATAGCTTTTACCAAATTATTAATAACCAAATTATTTTTTGCTAGTCAAAGATAATAATATTAAATAAATAAAATAAGTGATTAGCCTGCATCCTTGTTTAAGACAAATAATATGATGAAGTAAAAATGAATTAATACCTATTTTTGTCTGCCCTGCATTTATTTGGTTAAGTCCAATCAATGTAGCAATTTTGAAATATTAAAGCAAATAGAGTCGAATATGAGAACTTCAGTAGATATTAGTTATTATCCCCTTAAGGAAGAATTTGTAAAACCTATTCGTGCATTTATTGATAGGTTAAATACCTACGAAAAGCTAGTTGTAAATACGAATGGAATGAGTACCCAGGTATTTGGGCAGTATAGAGATGTGATGGAAGCTATTACCAATGAAATTGAAAAAGCATTTGAATTGCCACATTCTGTTTTTATACTGAAAGTGATTAATGCTGATCTTCAGAAATTGGATTAATCAATGATGATTGATTTTATTAAACTGTTTTTCGACTGGGTAATTAATAATTATCTTGAGTTTATTGCTGTTGTTACAGGTATTATTGGTGTATGGTTAACAGCTAAACAAATTATTTGGTGCTGGCCGGTTTCCATTATAAGCGTTGTTTTGTCAGCCTACTTATTTTATGATACTAAGCTTTACCAAGATGGATTGTTACAAGTCTTTTATTTTGCCATGGCTATATATGGATGGTACAATTGGCGCTATGGTGGAAAGAATAAAACGAAGCTTAAAGTAAATAGAATCAGTAGTCGAAATGCTCTAGTTCTAATCTTGGTAGGCTTTTCGAGTATTTATATTTTCGGTTATTTATTCAATCGATATACGGATGCAGCACTTCCTTATTGGGATGCAACAACCACAGTTTGGGGAATCATTGCTACATTTATGATGGCCAAAAAGATGATTGAAAATTGGGCTATCTGGATATTAATTGATCTCCTCAATACAGGGATTTATTTTTATAAAGAACTATATGGCTTTGTTTTCCTGTATTTTGTTTTCACCATTTTAGCTGTTTTCGGATTGATCCAGTGGATGAAAGAGTATCGAAAATTGGAGATTGCATGATAAGAGTTGCCATTACAGGACCTGAATCAACAGGAAAATCTAGCCTTGCAAAAGTATTGGCAGAACACTATAATACTCTTTGGGTGCCAGAATATTCACGTGAATACATTGACAATCTGGATCGAGATTACACATATGAAGATGTAGAGAAAATTGCTGTGTCTCAAATTCAAAAAGAAAAAGAACTTCTACCTTCTGCTAAAACTATCCTTTTTGCTGATACCGAACTGCTTGTTATAAAAATATGGTTGGAGCATAAGTTTAACAAAACTCCGTATTGGCTTGATTATGAAATTGATAGGCAGAAATATGATCTCTATTTATTATGCGATATAGATATTCCCTGGGAATATGATCCACAGAGAGAACATCCTGAATTGCGACAGTATTTTTTTGATTTGTATCAACAAAAACTGAAAAACAGAGGATTCAAGTATATCATTGTTTCAGGAGATGAGGAAATGCGATTTCAAACATCAACAAATGAAATTAGTAAATTACTGAGATAATAAATCAAATATCAGTGTCCTCACAGAGAAACAAGATGTGATAGCAAAACTGAACCTGCTAGTTGCATTCAGTGGTAGTGCGACTTAAAGTCTGCCTACCACTGAAAAAAGACCTAATGCCATCCACCTAAAATAACTCCTGCTATACCTAAACAAATTATTTGATACATAGCATCAATTAGCCAAAGTTTGAATGATTTCAGTTGATATAAATAGTTTATTCCAATTGATGCTCCAATAAATAGAAGACCAACTACAAGGCCATGATATAATCCAGAAAGCCATTCAACACCATCACCTTCGTGTCCCTGAATTAAAATTGCTAAGCCAAAAGCCATCACTACCATCAATAAAAAACTGGAACCCATCGTAACAGCCATGTTAGCACCTTTTGCTTTTTCATCAGTCATACCTGATTCTTTTTGCCAGACTTTGCCAAATAAAAGGGTATACCATAGAGAACCTAATGCAAACATGGCAATTCCAGAAACCAGAACAGCTAAATAGTTAATACTTGAAAAATCCATATTGTTATTTTTTGGTTTAATTTATATTCGAATTTAATCAAATCAAAAAGAATATTCAAATAATTGTATATGATTCAATTTTCATATCCTATCATCCCAATGTGGCAGCACAGAAACTTTTGAGTAAAGATAACGCTTGCTGAAGGTGAAACTTAATTTCGAACAATAGAACATTTGATTAACGAATTTTGAATTATTGTAAATATGCACCCTACAACTCATAACTCAAAACCTAGAAAGGATTCATCTTTATTCCGTAGTTTTGATTTCCAATTTACAGACATGATAAAACACCACTTACGTATCATCCTATTTGTTTTTGTAGCCCTCATTTTGTCATCATGGGGAAGGACAGGGCATACCATTATCTCTAACAATTCAACGAAGTCTTTTAATTCAGAAATGAAGCAGTTTTTGAGCTGGGGCACTGAATTAGCGAATCATGCTTCGGATGCTGACAGCCGAAAATATCAGGATCCTGACGAATCGCCAAGGCATTATATTGA
This sequence comes from Bacteroidota bacterium, assembly GCA_018698135.1. Lineage (NCBI taxonomy): Bacteria > Pseudomonadati > Bacteroidota > Bacteroidota bacterium. Next base: position 1,979 of record JABINZ010000054.1, on the reverse strand, counting down.
TATTGATAATTACCCAGAATTTGTGAGTAGTGGTCGAATTCCTCAGAGCTTGGATTTAGTCATTACTATTCATGGGGAAGCGTTTGTATATGATCAGGGAATTTTACCATGGGCAACATTAAAAACGTATGATTCATTGAAAGCCTGTTTTGAGCGAAGTGATTGGGATAAGGCTATTTTGTTTGCATCCGATTTGGGACATTATGTAGCTGATGGACATATGCCCATGCATATTACTGCCAACTACAATGGCCAATTCACTGGGAATTATGGCATACATTCACGTTATGAGTCGAGCATGATAGGGGATTATAAGAACGAAATTGATTATGCCGGGCAGCCAATACAGTTTGTTTCTGACACCAGACAATATGTTTTTGATTATTTGTATCAAAATTATAAATATGTTGACTCTATATTAATTGCAGATGATGCCGCATCATTAGCAGCTGGGAATACTTCTTCCACAATGTATTATTCTACTTTATGGGATGAAACAAAACTGTTTACAATTGATTTGTTTGCCAAAGCTTCTCATGCATTAGCTGAATTGATTTACTCAGCTTGGTATGAGGCGGGCACGCCAAGTATTAATACGGACGTTTTTGAATTTAAAATTATTAAACCAATTAGCTTATTTCCAAATCCAGCAAATGAATTTACGGCTATCTATTTCTCAAAAGCTATTCAATTCAATCAGCCAATTCGAATTTATAACATCCAAGGTGAACTGGTTAAGCAGTTGGAAGTCAGTCATCTAATAGCCAAGAATGGGAGCTTGCGAATTGATTTAACAAAACTGAAATCAGGAGTGTATTTTGTTTTGGTGAATGAGGAGGCTGTTAAGTTGATTGTTGTGAGGCCATAATTTTATTCTCTAGTTAATGGTTAAAACCCTGCAATTCATTGTAGCTAATTAGTTTCTATAAATATCTAGAATAGAAATCATAAATTCCAATGATCAAATCACTCCGCAGGAGTCCTGCGGACAAATAAATCACAAAATATAATAACCAAACTTCAAAATCGTACTAGATATTCAATACTGTTTGGTTATTGAAATTTTTAACATTGGTTATTTTTTGAAATTTGTTGATTGTTTTTTGGTGTTTGCAAATGAATTTCATTCATAATCCAAACATATGAATTTTAAATCCGTAGTGGTTTAGTTAAATTCAATGCCTCATGGTTTCGTCATTGCGAGCAGAACGAAGCAATCGCCTGAATTGAAACCTTCTCTCTTGGGAGATCGCTTCAGTCGTCCCTTCTTCGCGATGACGACAAATTAGATTATTCCTTCCCACCAATTCAAAACCCTAATAGCCCTCATTGTATTCCATCGGCTGGCTTTGCCAAGAGTTTCCATCGTAAAATGCATTTTTCCACTATGTAGCTTTTCCTGATTCCAGAAGCCTTCGGAACTTTTCTTTGTTCGAATCAAATCAATAGCCTCCTCAAGTCTTGTATCTTTTGAAATTCTTTTTTCCTGTGCATAGTCTAAAAAGCGCATAAAATCGAATTGCCATTGTGGAGGGAAAATCATTTTAGTCATTTTGTAATCAACTATTTGACCTGTTCGATGTGACTTGTATAGCTGATGTTGTAGTAAAAAATCCAGACTTTTCGCTAAGGCTTCTTCAATAGCTTCAGATTTTACTTTTTGATTCTTCTGAAATTCCCAAAGTCCTTCCATGGCCGACATGGTCGTATGAAAGGATGAATGAGTTGCTCCTTTGTGGGCTCTGCAGTTCCAGCCTCCATCAGGCATTTGTTCTTTTATTAAAAACTGAGACATTTTTGCGACTCTATCATCATCAATGTTGAAATGCCCCATAATGGAAAGGAACATGCCTGAAACACAAGTTTCACTGCGTTTCCAGCTTTGCCACAAATTGATGCCATAATCAAGATAGAAGCCTTTGTCCAGAATCAGGTAAATTGCCTTCCTGATTTGGTCTGAGAGTGGTGCTCTTAAATTT
>JABINZ010000053.1 GCA_018698135.1 Bacteroidota bacterium | reverse complement strand
TGACCATGTCTTTATTTTGCTGTAAATCAATCCGTTCACAGTTACTAAAGTAGTCGTATCTGATGGTTTTTCATAATAGGTTAAAGGGATAGTCCCTTCTGCCGATCCTGTTAAAAATGAAGCCCCAATCCGATATTGAAAATTTTCTGATAAATCATAAGCAGCATAAAAACTAATCTGGTTGAAATAATTAAATTTAAAACTATGAGGTTCATTCAATTTATAAAATTTGCTATAATTATCTTTTAATATCGAATCCAGATCAGAACTGATTGAATCATAAACTGCCAAACCTCCACCATTGAAATTATTGCTACCCATAGAAGAAAGATAGGAACGACCATAAAAGGCACTGAACTCAAAGCCTGGTGTAAGTTTTAATGGAATAGATTCCAGATTAGTCAGTGAATTAATTGAATTGTCCTTTACTGGCAAAATCGGCATATGACTTTCTTTTAACTGACCACATTTACAATCGCCAAAATGAAATTCCAGTGATTCCTGATTATTATATACCAAATTAAGTTTGTCATAAAGCAGTTCTCCTGTTTGCTTTACATTACTTCCCAATAATTTGTTTACTATTTCCAATGCTTCAATTCTGCTGGCCGGTGGTGGATCTGGCAAACATATTATTTGCTTATCGTATGTTAATATCCGAAAGGTTTGTTGCAAAGCTTGTAAAGAAAATAATTCGGAGCCTGCTTCAATAAACTTCGTCACCATGTCTTCATACAATACATCTGATTGCTTAATTTCTTCTGAAATATTATAAAAAGTATTGGAAGCCCTATTGATTCCAATCAAAGTCATAGCAGCCAACTCATTGGAAAGTTCAATTTCAGAAATACTAGGCTTTCGGGTTAAATCGCAACAATCCAAGGAATATTTCGTGTCTCTGAATTTATAATTATCCAAGGTGTATTCTAGTAAATAGGCATGCTTCAATGAGATGATCCTAAAAAATCCAACGGCATAAAACAACTTGGCTCCCATTGCTGTTTTGATCATATCCATTGTTATTTGCTCATATTCATTTAGTGCAATCTCTGCTCTTTCCTCTTTGGGAATAGCATTGTTTTTTAACCAGGAAACAGCACTGTAATTTTTAAGATTCTCAAGCTTTGCATTAGCATTATTGAGTTGTGTTTTTGCATCAGAACTGCCATCATACTTATCATTCAATTCAACATATAAGGCGTTAAATTCACTGATTAGTTGCTCTACTTCAAACGCATACATGTAGTTTTTCAAAGATCCATGCAATTCTTCCGATAAAATACAGGGCAAACTATTGTTCCGTTTATGCATCACCTGATTTCTGATAGCAATTTCATCAAATCGATTTTTTGTTAAAGTAGGCGCTTTCACATTATCGCTTGTAGGCACTAATCCGACAATAGCAGGCAGGCATTGTGGCCTTTTATCAAAATCCATGGGTACCAAAAATACATTTGACTCTTTTCCTATGCGTTCCAAAATTTTATAATATGTCTTGATGTGCTCATTTATTTCCTTGCCTTTTTCTTGTTGACTAAACTCTTTATACAATTCGGCAATAAGCTTTTTAATGTGAGTGTTTTTTAATGCTTTTCCTTCAATTCCACTGGCACAAATCCAAATGGATAGCTGCATAATCAATTCTTTCTCAAATACAGGATCTGCATTGAAATGTGTTACTATCCTTCCAGCAGTATACAATCGATCATATGCTTTGGCAATACGCTGCGCTTGTTCCACTAACAATACGGTGGCCAAATCATCATTTTTCTCAACATCAAATGTATAAGCAAGCATTTTGAATGTGCCGGGTGTAGTGAGTATGTAGTCAAAAGGAATTAATTCTGACAAATTCACTTTTCGAATGGTATAGGTAGTGGTGTCTTTGAAAAAACGTTCATATGACTTTTGTTTTTCACTTATTGCCTTTAAAACATAATCAGTATTAATGTTGGCCTCTGTATTGTCATTATTCGAACGATCAGGAAATACCGAATATCCTTTCAAATAAATTGTTTTTGATTCGTGTGCTTTTACATTGACAATTTGCCCAAAAGGAATTAACAATGCTTGAGAAGCTTTTCCTGGGTTGAGCAAAAATGGACTAATGTTTTGATAGTATAATTTATCACCAGAATTGGTAACCGTTAATTTTAAAACATCACCAGACGTTTTGCCAGTATAATTAAGTTCAAAACTTACACCTTCAGGCTGTGAAAATAGCTGACTAAAAGAGAAAAGCACAAGTAGTGCTGTATACAAATATTTCTTCATTATTTCTGATTAGCAAATTCAATTGTATCCCGATCATGTTTAATATAATGGCTGATTATTTCTGCAAACCTTAGGTTAGCATCAGCATTCAGATGGCTTGGGTCAACAAAATCAGCACCCTTCCAATTATAGTCCAGAACGGCATCTGCAAAAGCTCCTGACTCCTTAATGGCAACTTCTTTCATGCACTTATTATAATCAGCAATTAATCCAAGAAGTTGATCATCTTCAACATAGGGAATCCACCATTTCAATTTATTTCCCTCGATAGCATCTTTGTGCAATAGTTGAGGAACAAATACAAGCTCTACGCCCTGTTTGTTAAGGATAGCCGATAAAGTAGTTAAGTTTCGTTCATAAAGTTCCAGCGCACGTTCTAAAGCCATAAGGCTTGAATCCTGCCTAACTGCTGTTTGATAATAGGTGCATTCCGGATATAATTTTACTTTTTGCAATATTAAAACTCCAGCTCTTATGATGGCAAGTCGAGGTAGTTTATTCAATGGACAAAAACCCAATGCGCCAAATAAATTAGGTGCATGAAAATCACTGTAATCGCATGCAAGATCCTCAATATAGGCTGATCGAAGATCATTCAATCCGCAATGAACCAAAACAACATCGGGTTTGTATTCAGGCAATATAAAACTCGATTGAATAATGTGCTCTACCGTTGAATGACCTGAAATCCCAAAATTCAAGACCTCATAATCTGCGCCCATAATACTATCTAAGTAGGCTGGCCAGGTTTCCCAATCATTTACACTTGTACCATAGGTTGTTGAACCTCCAACAGCAACAATGCGTGTTTTTGATTTAGCCTTCTCAAACTCTTTTCCGCGAAAGCCTTCAGCATTATTGCTATATGTAATTCCGTTTACTCTTAATTCCGCATTCTTTTTGGGAACACCCACCAAATAAGGATGGGGTTCAAATAGCTCTGCATTCAGATTGTATTTTTCATTAAAAAGCCAATATCCACTTTTAATTTTTAAGGCAAGCAAACAAACTCCTTCCAGTAAAATCAGAATTAAAAGAATATAGGCCAGGCGCAAAAAGTTTTTTCCCAGCCATTTTTTTCGCATAGCAATTCCAATTACAAGGATAATTATCCAAATTATTGCTGTCCATAAATATAAATTGAGCATGTTGTTTCCTATTCAGGTTTTAACAAATTACTAAGCTTGTTTTTTTTTAAAGAAATTTAGAGAATTGAAAAAGAATGAAAAAACTTTCATTTGCACTTTTCCAACTGCTCATGCATTCAATCAATCATTGTTTCTTTTTGATTTTTTTGCCTTTTTTGCTTTTTTTTCAAAATCCAGGTAATCAAAATAACTCATTTGTGTAAGTGCCCAAACCTGTCGTTTAACCCTATATGTTGTAATTTTTGATGGGCTCATTTTTCTTGGATTTGGCAGACATACGGCTATCAAGGCTGCCTGATTTCTATTTAAATCAGATGCTTTCTTTTTGAAATAAACTTGAGATGCTTTTTCTGCACCATAAATACCATCTCCCATTTCAATCACATTGAGGTAAACTTCCATGATGCGTTCTTTACCCCAAATTACTTCAATTAATGTTGTGAAATATACTTCCAAGCCTTTTCGTAACCAGGAGCTTTCAGGCCACAGAAAAACGTTTTTTGCTGTTTGCTGTGAAATCGTACTGGCTCCTCTCTTGCGCTTTCCTTTTTTATTATCCTGATTGGCTTTCTTTATCGATTCAAGGTCAAAACCATGATGATTCATGAAATTTTGATCTTCACAGACCAATACGGCTAAAGGCATGTTTTGAGATATATTTTTCAGTGACACCCAATCCTTTGCAAGTTTCAGTTTTTGATCCGCTTTCTTTTGCTCTACTAATCGAATAAGCATTAAGGGAGTAAGTGGAGGTGGAATCCATTTATAAACGATAGTGACCAATAGGGTTGAGGCAAAAAAGAAAATGAAAACTCTTTTCAGGAGTTTGGTCAGGAATTTTTTAAATGAGCGTTTTTTTGCCATAAAGGATGTATAATCTAATCAGCAGCAAATATCTTTATTTTCAAGCTAATGAGAAGCAAGGAGGAATAATGAATAAGCGTAACTTTGCGATTATTTAATCATTTTTAGTAGTCAGATTTGAGTTTCGAGCAAATAATATCCAGATATAAGTCAACAGACAACCTACAAAAGCTTAGCGCATTAATTCATGATTATAGCCAGCTAAAAGTATCGGTAGCAGGGCTAAAAGCATCTTCCAAATCCTTTTTCATCAGCGCTTTACATGAGTTAAGTAAAAGAGATAAACTGATCATACTTTCCTCACGAGATGATGCTATTTATCTAAAAAATGATTTAGAATCTTTAATCGCAAAACAAAAAATATTATTTTTTCCCTCTCCTTTTAAAAACGATGATCCACGTAGCCGCTTAAACCCGCTTACATTAGAACGTACTGATTTACTTAACAAACTTAAGAAACCCAGTTCAACAGGAAGAATTCTGATAAGCTATCCACAGGCATTGGCCGAAAAAGTTGTCAGTCAGGATGATTTAAGCGAAAACACATCACAACTATCTGTTGACTCCAAAATGGATATTGATTTTATGATTGACTTCCTCTATGACTCTGGATTTGAGATTACTGATTTTGTCAATGAAGCCGGCTATTTTTCAGTAAGAGGAGGAATCGTTGATATATATTCTTTTGCGCATCCATTGCCTTATCGAATTGAATTACTGGACGACAAAATTGAAAGCATACGTGAATTTGATCCTGAAACTCAATTATCAACTCGTAACCTAAATCAGGTTTCAATTATTCCAAATCTTGAAAAAAGTAATAAAGGCAATCAGTATATTTCATTATTAGAATTTATTTCGCCTGAAACATTGGTTATTTTTGATCAATTTAGTTTTATTCGCGATGCACTGGACAAGCATCTCGAGGATGTCAAAAAGCTTTATAAAGAAAATAATAGTCTCCAGATTCCGGATCCTAAAAAATACTACAACAGCAGCGATTTTATTACCAATAATTTGCAGTTATTTAATTGCATTGATTTGAGTAATACGCCATTTTTCAAAGCAGATGAACAGTTTGAATTCAAAATAAACCCTCAACCAAATTTCAATAAAAACTTCAATATACTTGGTGAAAGCCTGCGAAAAAATCAGGATCAAAAAGTGCAGAATTTCATCTTTTCTGAATCTTCAAAACAAATTGAAAGGATTTATGAAATTTTTGAAGATAGAAATGAAGAAGTGCAGTTTACACCAATTTATAAAAACTTACACGCAGGATTTACCGATCAAAATTTGAATATTGCCTGTTTTACGGAACACGAAATTTTTAATCGTTTTCATAAATACAAAGAAGATAAATCTTACTCCAAAAACAAAGTTCTTTCGTTAAAGGAACTTTATGAGCTTAAGCCCGGAGATTATGTAACCCATATAAATCATGGAATTGGTCGTTTTTCTGGTTTGCAGAAAATTGAAACACAGGGCAAAACACAGGAGGCCATGCGACTGGAATACAAAGGAGGAGACTTGCTTTATGTGAGTATTCATTCGCTGCATAAAATTTCCCGATTTGTGGGAAAAGAAGGCAAAGAACCTAAGCTACACCGATTGGGATCCAATTCCTGGGAAAACTTAAAAAATAAAACCAAAGGGCAGGTAAAGGACATTGCACGCGGATTAATTAAGCTTTATGCACAACGAAAAGCCACAGAAGGTTTTTCATTTTCTCCCGACACCTACTTACAAACAGAATTGGAAGCATCCTTTATTTATGAAGACACACCCGATCAATCAAAATCGACTGTCGAATTAAAAAAGGACATGGAAAGAGCCTATCCCATGGATAGATTAATTTGTGGAGATGTAGGTTATGGGAAAACGGAAGTTGCCATTCGCGCTGCTTTCAAAGCCGTTGCAGATAGTAAGCAAGTTGCTGTTTTAGTTCCTACCACCATTTTGGCTTTTCAGCACTATAAAACTTTTACCGATCGGCTAAAAGAGTTTCCGTGCAATATCGATTATTTATCACGCTTTAAATCGGCAAGAAAAGCAACAGAGATTAAGAAAAAAATGGCAGACGGGAAACTGGATATTGTCATCGGAACACATAAATTGCTTTCAAAAGATATTCAGTTTAAAGACTTGGGACTACTTATAATTGATGAAGAACAAAAATTTGGTGTAGCTGCCAAAGAAAAACTCCGAGCTACCAAAATCAATGTCGATACCCTTTCATTAACTGCCACTCCAATTCCAAGAACATTGCAGTTTTCTTTAATGGGCGTGCGAGACCTTTCCATTATCAACACACCTCCTCCTAATAGGCAGGCTATTGATACCACCTTAAAAGTTTTTGAAAAAGAAACGATACAGGAAGCCGTTGAGCACGAACTATCGCGTGGCGGACAAGTATTTTTTGTGCATAATCGAATCAAGGATTTAAAAAATTTAGCGGATAGCATTCGAGCCATGGTTCCTTATGCTAAAATAGCAGTTGCTCACGGACAAATGGAAGGAGTTGATCTGGAAGAAATTATGCTGAACTTTATTGATGGCTATTATGATGTTCTTGTGTCCACCAATATCATTGAATCAGGTTTAGACATCCCCAATGCCAATACCATTATAATTAACGATGCCCAAAATTTTGGTTTAAGCGATTTATATCAAATGAGAGGTCGTGTAGGCCGATCAAATATTAAAGCTTATTGTTATCTTTTTGTTCATTCATTTACGGCCATAACAAGTGATGCACGAAAACGTTTAGCCGCAATAGAAGAATTCACCGAATTGGGTAGCGGTTTGCACATTGCCATGCGCGATATGGATATTCGGGGTGCAGGAAATTTATTAGGAGCAGAACAAAGCGGCTTTATTTCTGAGATTGGTCTGGATATGTACAAAAAAATTCTGGATGAAGCGTTAACAGAACTTAAACAGGAAGAGTTTGGGAGCTTTTTTGAAGAAAAAGAAGAAGTCAATTTATTCAAGGAATGTGTGGTCGATACCAATATGCCAGCCTTGCTGCCTGACGAATATGTCAGCAGTGTAGAAGAAAGATTGATACTTTACAATAAGTTGAATAGGATTTTCAATGAAACTGAGTTAGCAAAATTTGAAAAAGAATTGCAGGATCGTTTCGGTAGAATTCCTTACCAAACCAACGATTTGCTCGATCTTATCCGATTAAAATGGCAAGCTATGGAAATGGGCATTGAAAAAATCACGCTCAAAAACAAATTAATGCGTGCTTTCTTCCCCTATTCAAACACCAAAAATCAGAAATTCCAAACCACCATTTTACAAAAAACCTTGACTTTTGTCAAACATAATCCCGGCAGATGCAAGTTCAATGAAAAACCCAACGGACTTGAATTGGTCATTAAACCCATTGAATTTGTTGATGAAGCCTTGGAGGTAATCAATAGCATCAACAAAGCTGAAATGGCTGGCTATCAGTAAGACTGGCTTAGATATGAGGGATTTATTAATCAGTATGCTTATATTTATCTATCCCATCTGCCAATTTGTACACTTTATCCATTGTGGTCAGAAAATTGTTCCTGATTCTTCCCATAAATAATACTTAATTTTGTTATTCTAAATAAATATTCATGAATCATTATTCTCCCGGACGTTTCCAGATTTTACCACCGGTAGTAAAAAATCTACTAATCATCAATGTCATTTTTTTTGTAGCCACATTGGTGGTTCAGAAACTTGGTATTGACTTATCTGATAAACTGGGACTTCATTTTTTTGGAAGTGAAAAGTTTGAACCTTACCAGGTAATCACCTATATGTTTATGCATGGAGGATTTGGTCATGTTTTCTTCAATATGTTTGCCCTGTGGATGTTTGGTTATGCCATTGAAAACTACATGGGTCCGAAGCGCTTTCTGATCTATTATTTAGCAACCGGAATTGGAGCTGCAATGCTACATTATGGTGTTTTCTATCTTGAAATAAAGCCCTACTTAGATCCCATTAATCGCTATTTATCAAATCCTGAGAATATTGATTTCCAACATCAGTTAATCAATGCTTTAAATCCAATTGTTAGTCAGCCTATTTCCATTCAAAATCTCAATTATGAAGTAATCGAGACATTCAAAATTGACTTATTAAACCAACCTGTTGTTGTTGGCGCTTCAGGAGCAGTATTTGGAATTTTACTGGCCTTTGGGATGATGTTTCCTAACTCTGTGATTTACTTGTATTTTGCAATTCCTGTTAAAGCAAAATATTTTGTAATAGGATATGGCCTGATTGAACTCTGGCTCGGATTTTCAAACCGTGGTGATAGTAATATTGCCCACTTTGCTCATATTGGTGGAATGATTTTTGGATTCATTTTACTTAAATATTGGAAAATTAAGCGACTTAATTAGTAATTGAAAAAAATAATATGCCCGAAATCCTTATAGTTGATGACGAAAAAGTCATACGAGAAACCCTGAAAGACATCCTTGAATACGAAAAGTATAAAATTGAAGAAGCCGCAGATGGTCTTCAGGCCATTGAAAAAATAAAAAAGAAAAAATACGATGCTGTTTTGTGTGACATCAAAATGCCAAAAATGGATGGCATTGAAGTGTTGGAGCAATCCATGGCCATTAATCCGGATGTGCCTTTTATCATGATTTCGGGTCATGGAACAGTAGAAATTGCCGTAGAAGCCACGCGAAAAGGAGCGTTTGCATTTATTTCCAAACCACCCGATTTGAATCAACTACTCCTGCATATTCGCAATGCTATCGATCGTACCGAACTGGTTAAGGAAACCAAAGTTCTTAAACGCAAAATCAGCAAAACCCACGATATCATTGGTGAATCAAAATCTATAACCGATATCCGCGATACCATCGACAAGGTTGCTGAAACAGAAGCACGCATTTTGATTACAGGAAAAAATGGTACAGGAAAAGAATTGGTAGCTCGCTGGATACATGAAAAAAGTAACCGCAACACAGGAGCTTTAGTAGAAGTAAACTGTGCTGCAATTCCATCCGAATTAATCGAAAGTGAGTTATTCGGACATGAAAAAGGTTCATTTACATCTGCTCATAAGCAACGTATCGGAAAATTTGAGCAAGCTAATGATGGCACTTTATTCCTTGATGAAATTGGAGATATGAGTCTTTCTGCTCAAGCCAAAGTATTACGTGCATTGCAAGAGAAAGTAATTGTGCGGGTTGGTGGAGAGAAACACATTACTGTTAATCCACGCGTAATTGCCGCAACCAATAAAGATTTATTGAAAGAAATCGAAAAAGGAAACTTCAGAGAAGATTTATATCATCGCCTGAGCGTTATTGTTATGCGTGTTCCATCCTTAAATGAACGCGAAAATGATATTGCTTTATTAGCTGATCGGTTCATTAAAGAAATTTGTCAGGAACATGGTTTGCCAATGAAAACTTTCCACCCCGATGCCTTGCAGGAACTAAAAAAAATAACCTGGACAGGAAATGTTCGTGAATTACACAATGCCATTGAACGCATGGCTATTCTTTGCGAAAAAGAAATAACAGCTGAAGATGTCAGGCTTTATGGGAAACCCATTCCAAGGCACGATATTTCAAAAGAATTGGACATCAGTCAGTTTAAAAAAATGGAAGAATTCAAGGAGCAAGCAGAAATGATTTTTTTGCGGGAAAAATTGAATTTGTATAATTGGGACATTGACAAAGCAGCAACTGAAATTGGTATAAGCGTTAAGGCTACTAATAATTTAATTGATAAGTACAACATCAAAAAATAATAATCATTCATGAATGCACAACATATTCTAGGCAATAAAACCTGGACAGAAATTGAAGCGGAATCATCCTGGTCGCTCTTTAAAATACTGGGTGAATTTGTAAAAGGATACGAAATTTTGAATCGCATAGGCCCTTGTGTTTCAATTTTCGGATCGGCTCGAACCAAACCCGACAATGATTATTATAAATACACTGAAGAGATCGCAGAACGTCTCACAGGAATGGGTTACGGTATCATTACAGGTGGTGGCCCTGGAATCATGGAGGCAGCCAATAAAGGAGCACAAGCAGGTGGTGGAAAATCCGTTGGATTAAACATTATTTTACCGCACGAGCAAGATTACAATCCATATATTGACGCAGATAAGTTGGTTAATTTCGACTACTTTTTTGTTCGCAAAGTGATGTTTGTTAAATATGCCCAAGGTTTTGTTGTGATGCCTGGAGGCTTTGGCACCATGGACGAGTTTTTTGAAGCCATTACCCTAATTCAAACGCATAAAATTGTTACTTTTCCTGTTGTTTTGTTTGGCTCAGACTATTGGACTGGACTAATTGATTGGATTAAAACAACCATGATAAAGGAAGAAACAATTTCTCCTGAAGATTTGGATATTTTTAAAGTGGTTGATACGGTAGATGAAGCAGTCAAAGTTATCGATGATTTTTATACCAAATTCCAACTAAGGCCTAATTTCTAAGAATATCCAATATTTATCTTTGATATTAGAATAATTTGTAACCCAGAGTGGCTTGAAATATATTCGTTCCTGTTCCTAATTTGATAAAAAAGCGGGTAAACTCATTTTCTAAAAAGCCAGAAGCAACTGGCCATGGGGTTATACGTGACCATAAAATAACTCCTGCTCCAAGTTCATAACCTACATTTAACTTATAGTGTAGTTTTTCCGATTGATAGATTTTATGTTTTTTAGAAAAGTACAACTCAGCACATCCTCCTAAACCATTTAAAAATCCGGCACGCATTCCCAAAAGTAATTTTGATTTTTTATCAGCTTTTTCGTTGAACTCATAAGCTAATCCAATGGCTGGAAAAACATACAAAAGACCAGTTTCAATACGAAAACCTCTATGTTTATTATAGTAAGATTCATCGTTTTTTTGAGATAGAGCAAATTCAAAATACTTTTTACTGTCCAGAATATAATTAAGCCCAAAACTTATACTTGGTATGTGAAATGCTTTTATTCGATAATAATCCGAAGTTGAATTCCATATTAACAAATGATCATACTCTGGGAAAGTATTGAACATGATTTCATAAAATATTCGATTTTTCTGATACATAAAAGACAATCCACCTTCAATACTTTGTTTCTCATTTTCATTTATATATCCAGTAAAATCGTAGCGATTATATCCGAAAAAAGGCTTAATTGAAAAGCTTTCAGTAATTCCAAAACGAGCAAAAACCTTCCCATTAAACCTGAGTTCACTTCCTCTATCTACTGGATTGTCCTTCCTTTTTTGTGGAGTATTGTAAAACGAAAAATTAGCTTCTGCACCGAGTGCAAAATGACGAACTGTAGTAATTCCTAATCCAATGTTATTAATCCAATTGAGTCCTTTGATCGTTTGGGTTGGAGCACCATCATCAAATCCAAACTCAAGATTAGAATATGAAAAACCTGAATTTACATTAAAGTATGTTACAGTTTGTGAAAAAATTGAATTAAGAAGTATCATGAAAAAGACGAATAGCCAATATTTTTTCATAATTTCGAATTAGTTTTAAGCTGAAATTTAGTTATTCCATGATTAAATTCTTCAAATCCATATATTTAAATTATAGTCTCTTCCTTTTAATAGGGCTTGTGAGTTGCACAAAAGAATACACAAAACCTCAGTTTATTTCAGAAGAAGCAAAAAGTTATTTACCCTTTGGGATTTCTGAAAAACTTGTATTCAAAAAATCAGATACCGACTCCATCGTATTCAATACATCCTATAAATTCTACAGAAAGCTAGAATATCAATCTGATGGACAAGATGAAAACATTTCCGGGATGGGAACAAAACTATATAGAGAATACATTCAAGTTGACGCCTTCCTGGAAAATAACTCAAACCGAAAGGATCACTTTTTAGCCAGACTTTATATTGATGATGATCATATGACTGGGCAAGATTATGAGCTTTTAAATCTTAGTTTGATCTGGAAGTCTGAGGAGATGAAAATGAGCATTATTGCAGGAGAAAACTATTATAGTGGGATACTTTATTTAAATAATGATCTTTTGGATTCTATCGTATTGCGAAACAAAACCTATTACGATGTCTTCACTAATCAGTCCTACTTTCCTCATAATGTATTTTATTACACCCAAGATTTAGGAATAATAGGTTTCACAGAAGATACCGCTATATGGATGAATGCAATTTATTATTAAGGTAATTGTGATCCAAATCCTTATTAAAATGCAATCCTTTATTTTCTGTTCTCTTGCTGGCTGCTCGAGTAATTAAATAGGCAACACTAATTAAATTTCTTAATTCGCAAAGTTGTGGTGATAACTGAACCTGATTATATAAAGTTTCTGTTTCCTCAAATAAGAGATTTAATCGGTTCATAGCTTGCTCTAAACGCTTGTTAGTTCGAACAATACTCACATAATCGCTCATTAAATATTGCAACTCCTTTAATTTATGCGTAATCAAAACCCTTTCTTTCGGTTGCGTGGTTCCCTCTGTATTCCATTCGGGTATATTGTTTCTTAATTCCAATTCTCCTATCCGACTAATCGTATCCTGAAAACAGTTATGTGCGAATACAAGCGCTTCGAGAAGAGAGTTGGAAGCCAACCTATTGGCTCCATGCAAACCTGTTGAAGCCACTTCACCAATGGCATACAAATTCTTAATGGTTGTTCTGGCGTTTACATCTGTTTTAATACCTCCACATGCATAATGGCAGGTGGGTAGAACCGGTATCATTTGTATTGAAGGATCGATGCCTATACTAATACACTTTTCAAATATCCTTGGAAATCGTTCAGCAAATTCTGCTCTCGGAATATGCCTGCAATCCAAACAAACATATTCATCACCTGATTTTTTCATTTCCGAATCAATGGCTCTCGCTACAATATCCCGAGGAGCCAATGATTCCCGCTTATCGTAGTTTTGCATAAATTCTTCTTCGTTTTTTGTTTTCAATATGCCTCCATATCCTCTTACAGCTTCCGAAATCAAAAAAGAAGGTCTTTCTCCAGGATTAAAAAGAGATGTGGGATGAAATTGAATGAATTCCATATTTTCGATCAAAGCACCGGCTCGGTAAGCAATAGCAATTCCATCTCCAGTAGCAATTTTCGGATTGGTTGTATTGTAATAAACCTGTCCTAATCCTCCGGTTGCAATCACAACAATTTTAGAGAGGATTTTGGATATCTGTTTATTCTTTTGGTTCATCACATACAAACCATAGCACTCAATATCTTCACTTTTCTTGGGTAAATCCTGACCCAAATGATGCTGTGTTAACAAATCAATTGAAAAATGGTGATTAAGAAGGGTAATATTTTTATACTTTCTGACTTTGTTAAGCAGTTTTTGTTCTATTTCATTTCCTGTAATATCCTTGTGGTGTAATACGCGATTGGCCGAATGCCCACCTTCTTTTCCTAAATCATATTCACCTGTCACTTTTTTATCAAATTCAGTTCCCCAGCGGATAATTTCTTCTACTCGAGCAGGGCCATCTTTAATGACCATTTCCACAATATCAGGATTAGATAAATCATTTCCTGCCATCATGGTATCCTGCATATGCTTTTCATAGGAGTCTTTAAAAAAATCTGTAACAACAGCTACACCTCCTTGTGCATATTTTGTATTCGTTTCGTCTTCTTCTCCTTTGGTAAGAATACAAATTTTAAACTCAGGATAATGCTCCTGAAAATATTCAGAAACCCGCAAAGAATAGGAAAGGCCTGCAATTCCGGATCCAACTACAACTACATCGTAATACTGCATGAATAGCGATTATTCAAAAGTTTGGCTTTAGCTTACTGAAATTAGTACCCCAAAAATAATAGGAATAAAGCAATTGAAGGCAGGGAATGTGATGAAGTTTTAATTAAGATAATTTCAGCATTCTGTCAATGGCAATTTTTGCTTTGGCAGCAACATCTTCAGGAACAAAAATTTCATATTGCATTTTGGTTAAAGCACGCTCTACCAAAAACAAATTAGTCATTTTCATGTAGGAACAGATGTTACAAAATGAATGGAATATTTTATTTGGCACGTCATCTCTTAGCTTTTGAGCCATTCCACACTCGGTAACCATAATAAATTCTTTTGCATCTGACTCAATAGCAGCTTTAATCATCCCGCTTGTTCCACGAACATGTTCGGACAGAGCCAATACATCAGGAGGAGATTCAGGATGCGAGATCACTTCTGCCTTTGGGTAACGACTTTTAAAATCACGTAACATATCTCCATCTAGCGCATTATGGATATAGCAATACGCTTCATAGGGGATGATTTTCTTTTTGGTTTTTGTTTGCAGATAGGCAGCCATATTTTTATCAGGTAGGAAAATAATCTCTTCATTTGGTAATGATTCAACCATTTTTATGGCATTTGCAGAAGTACATATGATATCTGATTCGGCCTTAACATCTGCATTGGTATTGATATAGCAAACAACTCCGGCATTTGGGTGTTCAGCTTTCAGTTTCATCAATCCTGGTACATCCGACATATCCGCCATGGAACATCCAGCTTCCAGATTAGGAAGGATAACTCGCTTTGATGGATTTAAAATTTTTGCAGTTTCTGCCATAAATTTTACACCACAAAAAATAATAACCTCTTCCTCTACTTCCATCGCTTTGCGTGAAAGCTCAAGTGAATCGCCAATAAAATCGCCTATTTTATATATTTCTGGATCCTGATAATTATGTACAAGAATTATTGCATTGTTCTCTTTCTTGAGTTCGAGAATTCGTTCAATTTGAATGGCTATATCTGTTTGTTTCATCCTTTCGATCATCAATTAGATTGCAAAATACTAATTTCCGTACAAAGATAATAGATGAAAGGATTTTGGTTAAACTTATTTTGAATATCATCTATTGTACCTATGATGGTAAAATTTCCACAGATTCCAGAATTGTTTCAGTGGGTTAGTGAAATCTTGTGAATCTGTGGCCAAAATATGAATGGTAAGTTTAATAGTTATGTCAGTTGTATTATATAGAACATGCGTTAAACTTATTTAAAAAATCGATAGAGGTATTTTAGTTTTAATAAATTTGCACCTCCTAATAATGCAAATAGATATCAAGAATGACAAAAGCACATACATTAGAAGTTACCAAAGATGTGGAATGGATAGGCATATTGGATCCTGATTTGGATGTTTTCGACATCATCATGGAAACAAAATATGGTACAACCT
>JABINZ010000052.1 GCA_018698135.1 Bacteroidota bacterium | reverse complement strand
CCAACATTACAACAGCATTATGAATATTATTATAAATTTGAAATTAAAGGAAATTATAACCAGACAGAGTTTGATTTACACTCCCTTGTAAATGCAGCAATTATTCCTAGAACAGCAACACCTACGGCAACTCCAATAAATATTATTTGAATATTGAACCAAGAAGTAAGATGGTCTAATGCAACCATTAAGTGGTCTATATCATCTCCTTCGGTTTTCACAACGGCCTTAAATCTACTAGCCATATTATTTGTAAGAACCCCAAGGGTTAATAAAATAACTGCAGCAACAAAACCAATCAGGATAAACCAGATACCCTTATCGTGCTGAATAAAACCAATAGCAATTATAGCAGTTAGTATTCCTAAAACAAGAAATGAATAACCAACAAAATTCATATGTTTATACAACTTCTTTAAAATAACATTTTCTTGATCATTAAACTCGTAATTGTGCTCCATGTTTAACCCCCTTTAAATTTTTGAAAGTAAAAAAAATTGAATTTTTTTGTTTTATGTTATTGAATAAAATTTTTAATTTTAATCAAAACCTCTTATTATTCATATTCCCAAATATACTAAAAATTAAAGGACTTGAATCTCAATATTTAAATTAGTAAATTTTTACTTAATTCAATATTTCTATTGTTAGTTGATAGTTTTAATGATATCCATAAATATTTCTTATTTTTAACTGAAATATACTTTCCATATTATGGATAAACTTCGCCTGTTTTTTCGTGTTCGCTTGAAGGAATTATTTGAAAGTTACCTTACATTTTCAATTCTTCTATTTGTAGCATTAATAATTCTTTTTCTGGATGTACTAATTAATATTATACTGCCGGGTAGTCATGTGAATGTTTCCAATTTAGTGGGAAGCACCAAAAGTCAAACCAGTATTGACTTTGCACCTGAAGTTTGGATGGCTGTGCTAAGTATGGTGTTAGGTACTTTAATTATTGTTATTTCAATTGCTTCCCAAAGTACGCCTAAACTAATTGATCTCTATATTAAGGATCGAAAAAGCTTAATGTACATCTGGTTTATTACTTTGTCGGCAGGGCACAACCTTATTTTGCAATTATACTTAAGTACAGGAGAATTTGGCCGTCAGGGAAGTGTTCTTTTGAATACCTATATATTACTACCAATTGCTTTACTTCTTTCTATCCCTTATATTCTTTATATATTACGTTATACCAAACCAAGTAATGTTATTGAAAAAATATTTCAGTTGAATATCCGAATGATCAATCGGCTACAGAAAAATAGTCATGTAAACGGATTCTTTTCAGAAAAATACATTGTTAAGTATCAATATAAATTGTTTGATTCACTCAATCAATTGGATGATTTACTGGAGTATGTTTCCTTTAAAGAACCTAAAGGAGATATCATTCACAACATGAGTGAATCTGTTCAAAAGTATGTTAAGATAAAAAAAGAACTAGCTGAGAGATTCTATCAAATTAGTCCAAGCATACGCTCAGATATTTCATTCAAAACAATGACTGGGCAATTTGAGGAAATCGAAAAATCGCACACATTTTATGAGCAAAAAGCATTTCGATTGCTTGCCAATGCTTACCTGAAGTTAATCGAAAACAATGATTTCGATTTGGCTGCCCTTTGTGTTTTTGAATTAAGTGAATGTGGTAAATATGCTATAGCCGAAAATGATGCACCGCTGATTGATGTTATTAATGTTCGGTTTAACACCATCCTTCGGTTTGGTATTAAGCATGGCTTGCGTAATTCTGAAGTAAGGAATCTTTATAATGCATTGTTCCATTATAGCCAGTATTTGAATTATCTTGTTGAGAGCAGGAAAATGGATTTCATTCGAAAAAGCTGTAATTATATAAAAATTTATGGAACTGAAGTGTATCGACATAGTCAACACGAAGCTCCATTTAGCTTTTTGGTAGATGTGTTCACATTAGAATTGAAAAAAATATTGATTCAATTGAACAAATTAGAATACACACACGAGTTCCAAAAAGAAATATTGGAATTTTTACTTGAAATGGATAGCCCACCTGATGTGGATAGAGATGAATTGGGACAGTGGCAAATTGCCAACGATGGTGTTCGTATTTTGCAAATTGGATTATCTCTCTATTACATTAGTGTAGGCATGAAAGAGTTTGCTGAAAGGATTATTGAAGATATTCTGGATGACTATACTTTCTTGAAAGACAGTCTGAGAATAGCAGTAGAAGCAAGCTGTAAGAAATTAAATATCTATACACCAACATTCTGGGAGGATACGGATAGGGGAAACACTAACCTTTATTATTCTGCTGAAAAAGATTTTATTCCTGAATTTTTGAGCATGTTTAATGAAAAACTCAATAGTTTTTTGCAGAAGAAAACATACCACTAAAAAAAAGCTCCATAAGGAGCTTTTTTTTATTCAATTACATTTTCCATTCCTTTGTAAATGGCCTCTTCATTGAGAGCAACCATATGGTGGTATCTTTCAGGTAGTGATTTTTTCAAACCTTTAATCACATTTTCCATTTTTACAATGGGTTTGATTTTTAAATAGGCACCTAAAACAACCATGTTGAAAATTTTGGTATTGCCCATTTCAGCTGCTTTTTCAGCTGCATTAATTTTATATATTTTAATATCTGTTCGACTCGGATGACGGGTAATACCATTTGGATCGTAAAGCAAAGTTCCCCCTACCTTAATCGATTCCTCAAACTTATCCATTGATTGTTGATTGAGAATTATTCCAGTATCGTAACTATTGAGAATTGGAGAACTAACTCTATCATCGCTAAGAATAACTGTAACATTAGCAGTTCCGCCCCTCATTTCTGGTCCATATGATGGCATCCAGCTAACTTCCTGGTCTTGCATAATGCCAGAATAGGCAAGTATTTTACCCATGGAAAGAACTCCTTGTCCACCAAATCCTGCAACAATAATTTCTTCAGTCATAGCTGTATTTTTTTTATCCTGTTATTCTATTCTTATTTATTAACTAATTCACCATCTACTTTAATGTCACCGAGAGGATAATAAGGAAACATATTATCTTCCATCCATTTGTTGGCAACGAGAGGTGTCATTTTCCATCCTGAATTACAGTTTGAAACGATCTCAACAAATGTAATACCCTTGTTCATTTTTTGAATGTCGAATGCCTTGCGAACTGCCTTTTTCGTCTTTCTAACACCTGCTGGTGTATGCACTGCTTGTCTTGTGACATAATGAACGCCAGGCAATTGTGCTATTAGCTCAGTAATCTTCAATGGATTCCCCATCATTTCAACGTCACGTCCATAAGGAGATGTGGAAGAACGCATACCAGGTAATGTGGTTGGTGCCATCTGACCACCTGTCATTCCATAAATACCATTATTGATGAAGAATATGGTGAAATTTTCACCTCGATTACAGGCATGAATTGTTTCAGCAGTACCGATTGCAGCTAAATCACCATCACCCTGATAGGTGAAAATAAACTTTTCAGGCATGATGCGCTTAAGTGCAGTGGCAATAGCTGGAGCTCGTCCATGAGCTGCTTGCTGCATATCGATATTCATGAACTCATAAGCCAGAACTGAACAACCAACCGGAGCAACTCCTATGGTGTCGGCCATCGCATCCATTTCTTCAACCACTTCCATGATAATCCGATGAGCAGTTCCATGTCCACAGCCTGGGCAGTAAGACAGAACTTTGTCGGTCATCAAATCTGTTTTTTTATACACCAGGTTTTCTGGTTGTACAAATTCGTCAATCATATACTCAGCCATTATTAACCTCCTATAATTTTTTCTTCTAAAGCAAGTAGCACTTCATCTGGAAGAGGAATAATTCCTCCCATACGTCCAAAATGCTCAACTTGTACTTTGCATTCTACAGCCAGTTTAACATCCTCTATCATTTGTCCGGCACTCATCTCCACGGTTAAAATACCTTTAACTTGTTTGGAGAGTTCAAATATTTCTTTAATTGGAAATGGAAAGAGTGTAATAGGACGAAAAAGTCCAACTTTTAATCCTTTTTCTCTGGCCAACTGAACAGTCTTTTGACAAATACGTGCAGATGATCCGTAGGCAATTATTAAATATTCAGCATCTTCACAATCGAAAGTTTCGTAACGAACTTCATTGTCTTGCATGTCCTGATACTTATTCTGGAGCTTTATATTATGTTGTTCCTGCTTGTTGGAATCAAGTTCAAGCGAAGTGATTACATTTCTTTCTCTATCTGCAGTTCTTCCGGTTGTAGCCCAAGGGCATTTCTTGATTACTTCTTCATGTGTTAACCGATCTTCCTGAGGATCCAGTTCTACTTTCTCCATCATTTGACCAATAATACCATCGCCAAGAACCAAAACAGGATTTCTGTATTTGAAAGCAAGATCAAATCCCAATTTCGCAAAATCAGCCATTTCCTGAACAGACGAAGGAGCTAAAACCAGCAATTTATAATCGCCATGTCCACCACCTTTTACAGATTGAAAGTAATCTGCCTGAGAAGGTTGAATTGTTCCTAAACCTGGTCCACCACGAACTACATTCAAGATCAAACAAGGTAATTCAGCACCAGCCATGTAGGATATTCCTTCTTGTTTCAGGCTAATGCCCGGACTTGAAGAAGAAGTCATTACTTTTCGACCCGCTGCTGCACCACCATAAACCATGTTTATAGCGGCTACTTCGCTTTCTGCTTGGAGAACGACCATTCCAGTTCTCTCATGAGGTTTTTCGTACATTAAATACTCTAAAACCTCAGATTGTGGGGTAATAGGATAACCAAAGTATGCATCGGCACCTGCTCTGATAGCAGCTTCTGCAATTGCTTCGTTACCTTTCATTAACCTAAGTTCCTTCATTCTTATTTTGTTTAAAATTAAACTTCAACTTTTTTCCTGTAAACTGTAATTACACCATCTGGACAAACAATTGCACAATTGGAGCAACCTGTGCATGCTTCCGGATTGGCCATGTAAGCGTAATGATAACCTTTTCCATTTACTTCTCTGGCCATATCAATAACAGTGGTCGGACATACAGGAACACATACCTCGCATCCCTTACACTTCTCAATATCAACAACTATAGCTCCTTTAACTTTTGCCATATATATGTTTTAAAATCTTAGCAAAAAATAGTACAGTCAACTAAAATGCTATTTTGACTGCGTGCAAATTTGAAAAATTAAAATGTAATTCAAGAACATTTTATTAAAAAATCGTAATTAGTATTTAGTCTAAATTCTAACATATCCCAAGAAATGAAATTGAAAGAGCAAAAAGACTATTTCGTTATTGTTTTATGGCGATTAAGGACATCTCAATAGCCGCATTCAGAGGGAGTTTTGAGACTTCCACGGTTTCTCTTGCAGGTGGTTGTTCGTTAAAATAGGATGCATAAATTTCGTTCACTGTTTTGAAATCATTCATGTCTGCTAAAAAAATCGAAACCTTTACTACATCCTTAAAACCTAGAGATTCTTCAGCAAGAATATTTTTGAGGTTAGCAATCACCTGATGCGTTTGCTTTTCAATTGATTCAAGGATTAGTTTACCACTATAGGGATCTACCGGTATCTGACCTGAAATAAAAAGCATTCCATTGGCTAATACAGCCTGACTATAAGGACCTATTGGTTGTGGTGCATCTTTGATGTTTATTATTTTTTTCATATGTATATAATTAAATTTTAAAGGTCATATGGAACTCGCATATAGTCATTTCCTTGTTTGTGTAAACTTATACTCATGCTTGTTTCATCTGTTTATAATTGTTTTTTAGTTGTCAGTTGGCCAGTCCCGATTTATAGGGAGATCTCGCATTATAATCATTCCCTTGTGCCTGGACTCCGAAGTGTTTCGGCACACAGGTGTGTGAGAAATTTTTTACTCATGCTCGTTTCATATATAATGTTTATTCTCAGTTATGAATGATAGGATTGTCAACAAGCGAAAATAGAAAATTCTATTAAAACCTAATTGAATATCTAAAAGCATATTAAAAAATTACCTTAACTTAGTTGATAATATGAATCAATCTTCAAATCATTGGCAATGATTCATATCAAACAATAATTTCAAGCACAATTAAATAGTGGAGGTTAATAATGACATTAATTTTAAGCAGAAAAGATGTAATATCGGTATTGGAAATGAAAGATTGTATGAGCGTTGTTGAAAATGCTTTTGCAGAATTGGCTAATGGCACTGCTGTACTGCCTTTAAGAAATAATATTAAACCTCCTGGAGGACTAGCGCTCTATATGCCTGCATATCTAGAAAAGATGGGCGCATTGGCATGTAAAGTAGTTACTGTTTATAAAAATAATCCTTCAAAATATAACTTGCCAACAACCATTGGGAAAGTTTTGCTTCAGGATCCTGACACAGGTGATGTTATTTGCATCATGGATGGGGGATATCTTACCGCAGTAAGAACCGGAGCAGCAAGTGGTGTAGCCACCAAATATTTGGCTAGAGAAGAAGAGAATCTTACATGTGCAATTTATGGAGCTGGTGTTCAGGCAAAAATGCAATTATGGGCAGTTGCTGAAGCTAGAAAAATTGCAAAAGCGTATGTATATGATTTATCAACTGAAT
The DNA here is from genome assembly GCA_018698135.1 of Bacteroidota bacterium. Classification (NCBI taxonomy): domain Bacteria; kingdom Pseudomonadati; phylum Bacteroidota; species Bacteroidota bacterium. Next base: position 1,111 of record JABINZ010000052.1, on the reverse strand, counting down.
CAGCACAGGCCTTTGCTGATGAAATGAATGAAAAATTTGATTTTGATGTAGTTGTTGGAACTCCTGAGGAGTTGGTTCAATGCGACATCATTTGTACAGCAACCTCCGCACCAAATCCTATTTTTGATGGCAATGATGTTAAGGAAGGGGCACATATTAATGGCATTGGAAGTCACACTCCTAATGCCCGAGAACTTGATACGACAATTGTAAAACGTTCAAAGTTTGTAGGTGATTCTAAAGAAGCTTGTTTTAAGGAAGCAGGTGATATTATGATTCCATTAGCAGATGGTGAAATTACGGAGGATGCATTTTATGCAGAATTAGGTGAGATCATTACTGCAAAGAAAAAAGGCAGGTTGAATAATGCTGAAATAACACTTTTTAAATCCAATGGTCTGGCAATCCAGGATGTAGCAACGGCTAAACTTGTTTATGATAAAGCAGTGGCTGCTGGTATTGGGATTGAAGTCGAAATCTAATAGGTAATATGGTAAAACGAGAAAAACTATACGATGCTTTTGGCGATTTGATTTATTCGGTTGCTCTTGCAGATGGTGCTATTCAGGATGTGGAAGTTGAAGCACTGGAAAAACTATTGATAGGTCATAATGGTGCAAAAGACATTCGATGGTCCTTTGATTACAATCGGGTAAAAGGAAAAACAGTTGAAGAAACCTATCAGGCAGCCATCGAAATTTGTAAAGAAAATGGTCCAGATGCTGAATATGAGTATTTAGTCCAAGTTATGATTGAAGTAGCCAAGGCCTATATGGGTATAGTAGCAAGTGAGCAGAAAATACTAGATGGTTTTGTTGTGGACTTAAAAACTAAATTTGTTGAAGACTTGAAAAAGTTGGATTTGATGTGATGTCTTTATAAAAAGTAAAGAAGAACAGGAATTCAACATTTTATATCTGATTATTTATGACTCGAATTGGTCATAAAAAAAAGGCTGCCCTTTTGGGACAGCCTTTTATTTTTGTTGAGAATTAGAAAAAGGTCATTACATTGTTGAGATTCAAAATGTAATTGACTAGTGTGTGAGATCAGGGGTTGCCAGATAAGCATTAGCTATATCGTAAAAAAGGATTGATCCACACACGAAAAT